>NZ_CANLRP010000010.1 GCF_947493425.1 uncultured Microscilla sp.
AAAAGGTTATTTGGTAAAAATGTCCCCATTTTGCTGGATTGGTATCATCTCGAACATAAGGTTAGGCAATATAGCAGCAGGTTGGGTTTGACTAAAGATGTCAAAGAAGCTCATATTGACGAAATGCTTGCCTATTTGTGGAATGGGCAAGCTAAGGAAGCGCTTATTTATAGTGATGTAATGATAAACACCAAGAGATCCAATATTTTAGAAGAACTTCAAAATTACCTGTATAAACACAAAGGTGAAATATGTGATTATGGAAAAAGACAGGCGTTGGGTAAAACCATTGGCTCGGGAAGAGGAGAAAAAGCCAATGATATTTTAGTCGCACACCGACAAAAAAAGAAAGGCATGAGCTGGAGCCAAAAAGGAAGTCAAGCATTGGCTATCCTTAAATCACTTGAGATAAACCAGAAATGGGAGATATACTGGAGTACCATCACTTAATATTGTACAGAAGGATCTTTTATATTGAATACACACCAGATATTTACCCACCAGGTACTCCTCTGCTAAAATACTTACTTACAAACCATTACCTCTTGTAATAATTGCAACTAACTAGGTCGAATATGTGTCTTAAAGACAAAACATGTTGTATATTTTGCAAACAATATTTCAGCACAACAAAAACGGGCGATGTAACTCCGTATGATCGTAAAAAATTTATTAAACATTCAAATTAATGCAGTACAAAAAATACAGTGGCAGGCTTTTATACATGTTACTTTTTCAAGCAGCAATCATTTGTCAAGGCTTTAGCCAAACTTATTACCCTTACCGAAAACACGAATACAGACACACCAAAAAGTGGGGGTTTGCCGATAGTTTAAAAAGAATGGTGATTTCGCTTCAATACGATCAAGTAGACCCATTTAATGACGGAGTAGCCAGGGTAAAAGTTGATGGTAAATACCGGTTCATTGATAAGAGGCAACGATTTATCAATGACATAAAATATGATTACGCCACAAACTTTGACAATAAACGGGCTATAGTGAGGCGTGGTAATGGATGGGGGGTAATAGACAATACAGGTAAGCCCGTAACAGCATTGATGTATGACTATGTCGCAGGCTTTAGAAATGGCTTGGCAATTGTAAAGTACAATAGCAAATACGGGTTTATTAACTATGAAGGCAAACTTGTTATCAAACCTGAGTATGACTATGTACACCCTTTTGGCAAAAAGTATACAGGCGTACAAATCAGAGGTTTTTGGGGGTTTATCAATAGGCAAGGTAATATCGTGATTCCGACAAAGTACAAAGATGTAAGCAATTTTAGTGAAGGGTTGGCGTTGGTAAAATATGAAAATCTCTACGGGTTTATCAATACCGAGGGAGAGCTTGTAATTAACTACCAATTCGATGCTGCAGTAAGTTTTCGTGAAGGTCTGGCAAGAATAGAAAAACGAGGATATTCAGGCTTTGTAGATAAACAAGGTTGGCTAATCAAGCCTAAGTATATGGGAGTAGTCAGCTTTCGTGAAGGTCTGGCAAGAGTAAAAAATGCGGCATTTTGGGGTTTTATAGATAAACGTGGCGACACAATCATACCCTTTAAGTATGAAAAAGCCTCTAGCTTTTATGAAGGGTTGGCAGGTGTTAAAAACGGAGGAAAGTGGGGGTTTATCAACAAAAAAGGAAATATGGTGATTCCTCAAAAGTACGACAAAGCAGATGTACCCCGCAATGGTTTGATTAGGGTGAAGATGCAGGGAAAGTGGGGGTTTATCAACAAAAAAGGAGAAGAAGTAATTCCTATTAAATACGAGTTTGTCAATGGTTTTAAATATGGACTTGCCAAAGTAAAATATAAAAACGAATGGATTTATATAGATAAAAATGGTACGGAGTATGTAGATTATTGAAAAGCTCAATTTGTATTTGTATTATTGTATTTTTAATACACAGGTGTGTCAAAAAATAAAGCAATGGCACGATTTTTTACTACTGGAAATACATTAATTGTATTTTTCTAAGAGTAGGCATTTCGCAAGACTTAAGATGTCATGATGAGTAAAATTAGAAAAGCGTTCATTTGTATACTAGTAGCATCATTTGCATGCACACTAACCGCAGAAAATGGGTTTGCGCAAAAAAACACGAAAAACCCGGCTAAAAAAGATACCACCAAAAAGAAAAAACCTCTTTTTGTGGTTATCAAACCCTCATTAATTCCTTTCCGAAAAGACTCCTTATGGGGGTATGCTGATACCAATAAAAGACTAAGAGTAAAGCCTCAATATTCAGAGGCACTTCCTTTAGTAGGTGGAATGGGCAGAATCAGAAAAGGTAAAAAATGGGGTTTTGTCAATAAACAAGGCAGGGTCACTATTCCTCCAAGATACGACCGGGTCAATGATTTTAAAGGCAATGTGGCGATGGTAGAGTCTAACCTTAAATGGGGCTTTATTGATAAACGAGGTAAAGTAGTAGTGCCTATCAAGTATGATTTTGTCTATGACTTTAGCGAAGGGCTCGCTGCCATTGGGCTTAACGGAAAACTGGGTTTTGTAAACAAAAGAGGGCAACTGGTAGTACCCACTGTTTATGACGGAGCCAGCAGTTTTAACGAAGGGCTTGCTGCTGTAGGTAAGATTGTAAATGACCAGGCTAAGATGGGTTTTGTTGACAAACGAGGCAAATTAGTGATAGGTTTTAAATACGAAAATGTTTACGACTTTAACGAAGGACTGGCGCTGGTTTATCATAATGGTAAATGGGGCTATATCAACAAAAAAGGCGTTGTTGTAATTCCAATGCAATTTGAACTTGCTTATGACTTTAGCGAAGGCTTGGCAAAAGTAAATAAAAATGGTAAATGGGGTTTTATTAATAAGAAAAACCGCGAAGTAATTCCATACAAATATGACGAGTCATCGCATAGTTATGGTACTTTCAAAGATGGTATCATTAGAGTAAGGTTGAATGGTAGAGAAGGTTGGATTGATCGTAGAGGTCGTGAAATGGTAGCGTTGAAATACCGTGATGCCAATGACTTTAGCGAAGAACTCGCTGCCGTAAACTACAATGGTAAATGGGGGTATGTAAATAAAGTGGGACGGGTAAGAATTCCATTGAAGTATGACAAAGCCCAAAACTTTAGTGAAGGCTTGGCTGCAGTAAGGTATCGAGGCAAGTGGGGATTTGTAAACCATAGAGGGAAAGTAATCATTCCTTTTAAATATTCAAGAGTAAAGAGTTTTAAAGAAGGCGTAGCAGAAATTAACATTGGCGGTAAAAAAGGATTTATTGACCGCAAAGGCAAGCAGTACTTTTAGCCTTACCTCTTAAAATATACATCAAAAAACGGACGCTCTGTCAAGGGCGTCCGTTTTTTATTGCTTTTATTTTTTGTGCTAAAAATAAATCAGATCTATTTTATCCCTTACTTTACCACCAACATTTTTTTAGTCTCCACTGTTCCCCCTGCTTCTATGCGATAAAAATACACACCAGGTACTAGTCGCGAAGCATCAAACTGCACCCTAAAATTACCTTTCGGATGATTTTTATTGTCTACCAATACCTGAATCAACGACCCTTTACGGTCTATAACAGATAGCCTCATCGCAATATCATTGACCAGATAAAACCTGATGGTGGTAAAGTTGGTGACTGGATTAGGTATATTTTGGTACAGGTAAAATTTAGGCAGGTTTTCGGTGGCACTTCCTTTAAAAGCTTGATTGATAATGGGCTGTTCTTGTCCATTGGCACCAGTAATCGGGTCATACTTTTTCAGCAGGTGGTCTTCCAACTGCGCATCGTTCACCGAGAACCAATCTTTCAATACCGAAGTATACACCTGGCGATAGTCATATTGTACTTTTAAGTTACCACCACGGTTCAAACTGTTCAAATTGGCATTGTCCCCAATCACTCCCCCTTCGGCACCATTGCCAAAAATAAACATAGGAGCCGCCGTGCCATGATCAGAACCATAACTGCCATTGGAACGAACTCTGCGCCCAAACTCTGAAACCGTCATTCCTAATACTCGATCATCTTGTTTTAAGTTTCTTAAATCGGTGAAAAAGTCGCGCATCGCCGTAGAGAGGTGAGAGAGCAATACGGCGTGCCTTCCGGTATCGGTAGCCCCTATTTCTACTTGTTGGCTATGCGTGTCGAACCCACCCAATTGTACCATAAATACGCGGGTTTTAGAGCCTCCCGCAATCAATCGGGCGATAATTTGGAGTTGCCGTGCCAATCCATTGTTTTTGCTTACGCCGATGGGGGCATTGCCCGGAAACTCCAAACGATAGTCTATGGTATTATTACCTTTGTCATACACCTCTTTCACTCTGGCAGCATATTGATGTGCCTTTTCATTCATTTGCTTCAGGTAAGTCAAACTTTTACCATAATTGGTATTAACATCAAGATTGGAAGCCAAAGTAGAACGAGTACCTTTGTTTACCAAGTCAAAAAATGAGTCAGGCGTACGAAAAGCAATGCTGGTAGTAATTCCTTCGTTGCGACTAAAACCAATAGAAGACTGGGCACCTATTTCAATGGCCAGCGGATCGGGCATTTGATCGGTGGGATAAGCCAAAGGATAGTCTGGAAATGCATCATTCAGGTAACGTCCCATCCAACCCGACCCAGTAGGGTTGGAGGGATCTCCTGCGGTCAGCCACAAGTCACGCCCTTTGAAATGAGACAATGACATATCGGGATAGCCTACATTCTGAATAATCGTCACTCGCCCTTCGTCATACATTTCTTTGGTATCACGCATGACAGGGTGTAGCCCAGTGCGACTGGTAAGCCCCCATAGTTTTTTTTCGGGCAGGGCAAGGTTACTTCTATAGTTATAATATTGGGCATATTGGTCCATAGGCACAATGGTATTGAGTCCATCGTTGCCTCCCGATAAGAAGACCACTACAAGGATGCGATCTTCTTTGGTACCCTGGGCAGCTAATGTGGTAAGGTAATTTGACAGACCCAGACCGTGGGCAGGCATACTACCTATAAAGGCAGAAGCTCCCGCCATTGTTTTTATAAAGCGTCTTCGTCTCATATTGTGTATGTGTAGAATATTTTAAATCAAAATTTAGCAGGAGTTTAGTACAGGTGGTATTCTTCCAGGCGAAACAAGGTCACCAGCATAGTTTCTAAACGAGTGGCAGCTGTAGCCTTATCGTTTTGCCATACTGTACCCCAATCGCTCCCCAAGGCACTACTCAATGCAGTTAGTTGTTCGCTGCTTAACTTTACCGGAAACAAATAATCACAGAGTTCTTGTACAAGAGTAACAGCACTGGTTACATTCGTGATATTACCATTGGTCACACCATTTTGAATATAAGTGACTGCATCGAGCTTCAGGGTTTGTGTACCAGTTTCGGTATTGGTATTATCAAAAATTTGCACGCTCACTCCTTTAGACAGTTCGTCAGAGTAACAAAATCTCAATGGCAAAGTCAAGGTAGTGATCCAGTCCTCATGATAAATGGGTGACTGATGGTATGCTTTCCATCCGGCTACTTCGGGTGGGTCATAGAGCTTTTGCTGGAGCTCTTCGCAATAGCGGCGCAACTTGTTAATAAAACTGTAGTTTTCAAAAGTATTGGCAGCCCCCAGGTTTTGCCCAAAGTGACGCACAGTACCTATGATAAAGTCTACCGGGCTTTTAATGATGGCTCCTACTGAGCTGGCTACTTCATAAAAGTGAGCACTTTTAAACAAATTATCCAACACAGGCTTAAGAGCAAAGTTATTGGCAGTCATCACCGATGCCATTTGAGGAATGATGTTTTGCTCTACGCTGTCGCTGATTTTTGGGTATACAAAAAAACGATACAAAGAGCGACACAAATAAGTAGCAGTAGCACTTTGCGCAAAAATCATATCAATCATATCGTTCAGCTCGTTGATACCATCGGCACCACTCCTACCTGTAATGGTCTGGTTATTAAACTTATCGCTAAACGTTTTGTTGTTGGTGTCGTGCACCCCTTCCCTAAACTCTGTAAAAGGGGGCAAAGTACCACGTTCGGTAGGCTCAAGATAAGTATGCCTAAATCCAGTAAGTACTCTTGCCGCAGTAATGACGTCATCTTCAGTATAAGTAGTATAGTCACCTTCGGCTATTTGAGGTCCTTTGCCTATAGTATACAACTCAAGCAGCTCTCGCCCAAAATTTTCGTTTACCCTGGTTTTGGTATTCAACCCTCCATCTAAGAATAACAGCATGGCGGCATCTTTTGACATTCTCACCGAAAACTCTTTGAGGTTATATTGCCCAAAGGCACAACTGCGATAGAGTTTGTTTTGATGGTATAAAAATGGGAAGGCCATTCCATTGTTGGAGATAATGGTGGTAAAGTGTACATGCAACCACAGGGTGACTTTTTCTATCACTGTTTGTTGAATGTCGGGGTCTAGCATACGACGCACCCACCAGGAAATCACATATTCCCGACGTTTGTCGTTAGAGGTAGGTGGTGGTGAATCCTGATCGACCGTATAGACTTGATCTAACCCCATGGCGTTTCCTGAGGGGTCGAGCGGGGGGGCAGGGTGAGTAGGAGTGCTTTGTCCCATCTGACCAAGCAATTGATCAACAGCAGCATCTACTGACCCAAGATCAAGGTAGGTTTTCACCTCTTGCCGATTGGGAAAAACAGAGGCTCTGCGAAGTAGGTGAGCAGCCGTTTGGGTGCTCCACGTTCCGGTATACTTTTCTAAACTCATAGCAAACTTTGTCTAAGCAATGTTGTGTAGGTTTACCTTCAATATATCAATATAAAAACTAGCATTTAGGATATGTGCCAAGCTGAAGAAATTCAATCGAAATAACGTAATGTATAGCTACTAAGATACAAGATATTGGAAACGAACGCTAAGGATTTTAGAAAACATCAGACAAAGTACGTTACAGCAACCTGATAATAAACCACTTATGTTTAATCTCATGTAAGTTTTATATAAAAAAAGCGTGTTGAGTTTTCTTACTCAACACGCTCATATCACCATAAGACTGCACAAAAGCGCCTTTGATCATTTTTAGCAACTTGAACTACTTGTACTAAATATCAATGCTTGATTAACGTACTCAAGTTTATTTACTCATTTTGTCAATGATGCCATCGGTGATTCCAGAAGCAGAAAATCCACCATCATGAAACAAGTTTTGCATGGTAACCATACGGGTAAGGTCAGAAAACAATGAAATAACGTAGTTGGCACAATCTTCTGCCGAAGCATTGCCTAGTGGCGACATTTGGTTGGCGTACTCATAAAAGGCATCAAAGCCATCTATGCCAGTGCCCGCAGTAGTTTGGGTTGGCGACTGAGAAATGGTGTTTACCCTTACTTTTTTGCTGGCACCATAACGGGCTCCATAGCTACGGGCAATAGACTCCAGCACTGCTTTTGCCTGTGCCATATCTCCATAAGTGTCAAAAGTACGTTGGGCAGCAATGTATGACAGCCCCACTACTGAGCCATATTCATTGATAGCGTCCATTTTTTCGGCGGTTTGCAACATTTTATGAAACGATAAAGCCGAAATATCCAAACTCTTTAAAAACCAGTCATAATGCAGGTTTCCATAGTCACGCCCTTTGCGCACATTGGGGCTCATGCCTATAGAATGTAGCACAAAGTCTAGTTTCCCCCCTAAAGCCTCTATCGACTTCTTATACAATGCTTCTATGTCTTCTACTTTGGTGGCATCTGCCGGAATTACTTCTGTGTTACAAGTCTCTGCCAACTCGTTAATTTTCCCCATACGCAAAGCTACCGGAGCATTGGTAAGTATAAACGAAGCTCCTTCTTCTTTAGCTTTGAGGGCTACTTTCCAGGCAATTGAGTTTTCGTCTAAGGCTCCAGTAATAATGCCTCTTTTCCCTTTTAATAAGTTATATGCCATATTCCTGTCTTTTGGCTCAAGCTACGTTGTTTGTGTGTTTGCCCAAAATATACCAATCGGCGAAGCAAACAGGTAGTAACTTAAGTAAGTTATAAAGAATTGTTTATCTGATTTTGTATCCAACTGATGGACGTTTTTAACTCTCTAAATAACGATCATTTTACCAAAGTTCAAAATAAGGGATGGCCTAACAAAAGCAGGCAAAAGTTAATCTGCCGAAGCAGCAGTAGTAAAACCACAAGTAGTAGCTACCCTTTGGGCTTGTGCCATGTGGCGTTGGTTGTGTGCTACTACAAAGTGAATGCAATCTCCCAGACGAAGTTTAATCAATGGATGCAGAGAAGTGCGGGTTTTGAGTTTGTTTAAATGCACATGCTTAGCTTGCGCTATGAGCTGGATTAAAGTGTGTTGGTGCTGCAAAAACTCCTGATAAATATGCTGGGGAGAATGTAGACTGATGATGGGTTCAAATTTTTTCAACGTACGGGCTTTTTTTATGGGTATGCCTGCCTCATCGAGTTTTACCGTATTGATTGATAACCTACCCAACCAACTGGAGTGTACTTGCTCTATAGGCTTTTGGTAAGCAACAGGAGCTTGAGCCAATACCCGTTCGATTTCAGCATGGTAAAAACGAGCGTAAATATTCAAGTGCTCCAGGCACTCTGCCATGCTCCAGCTTTGCACAGCAGGAGGCTGTTGCCATTGCTCGTTGGTCAGGTTTTGCCAGTCTTGTTGCAACGTTTGTATGATTTGCCCGGTAGTAGTGTGTACATATTGATGCCAATTTTGTAGGGTCATTGTTATATAGCGTTAAGTTTGTTAAATTTATTCGTACAAAATTAGCGGAAAACAACATTGCAGCCTGTGACCCAACAAGACAAAAAAAAGACCATGCACGACAAAAGCCTGCCCCAATACCGTACCCTGATGACCATTATTCGTGATTTGGTGCTTGCCGTGACAGAACGAGGGCACAACCAACAAGCATTTTGTCAGCGCATAGGACTCACCCAAAAAGAATTGCAACAAGACAGTGCCTGGGTAGACCTGGAAACCGGGCATCGAGTATGGCAAGCGGCACTAGAAGTCACTCAAGACCCTTACCTGGGCTTACACATTGGGCAAAAAAGCAATGTATCGGTGGTGGGCATGGTAGCTTACCTTATTCAAAGCTGCCCTAATTTGCTCACTGCATTTAACAAAATGTGTAAGTACAACGCTGCCTATACTACAGTATTTCACTATGAAACCGAAGAAAAAGCACCACACGAGGTTTGGGTTCATTATACCCCTATACACGAGTGGACGAGTAGATACCCAACTACTGCCCAACAAGCTATAGAAACCAGCATGACGCGCACTTGTGCCATGCTGCGACTACTATCGGGTAAGCATTTGGCACCAGTTCGGGCTTTTTTTAACTATCCACTTCACAAAAGTGCAGTAATATATAAGCAATTGCTTTGCGAAAAAGTGTATTTTGAACAGGCTCAAAACAGTTTAGTATTTACCTGGCAAGACTTACAGCAACCAGTACTTACTGCCAATGCACTACTACACGAACATTTTGAGCAACTTGTCAAAGAGAATTTGTTCACCAAAAAACCGCAAGAATGGGTAAAAAAGGTAAGGCAGGTTATTTTAAACCAACCTATCAATCACCCCCCTTCGTTGCATCAGGTAGCTCAAGCGCTTCACCTTACACAACGGTCGCTACAACGTAAGCTCAAATACGAAGGCCATACTTTTTTGGCTACTGCCAATGACATACAACAACAAAGGGCTATGCATCTGCTGCGTCAAACTCAACTCAATGTATCTGAGGTAGCTTATATGCTAGGCTACGCCGAACCCAGCGTTTTTAGGCGGGCTTTTAAACGTTGGACAGGGAAAACACCCAAAGAATACCAGCAAGGCTTTCTCCCTTCTTAAGGTAAGTACCGTATATTATATTCAGTATTAAAAAATAGGAGTGTACGAAGTCTTGTAATCATCTGATAATAAGTATTTTGCAAAGGTTAAAGCGAACAAAAACAAGGTTGTTTTCACTTTTAAAAGGTGTTTTATACGCTCATTTTTGCTCTTTGCTAGGGCGACCACAAGGGTAGCCCCTACAATTAACACCTTGATTTATATGTAAATACCTGTATATCAGAGATTTTAAAAACTTCGTACAATCCTAATTAAAAAATTTAAAACCTAAATATGAGAGAATTAGCAAGAGTTTTTGCGTTGTTTTTTATGTGTTCGGTGGCAAGTGCCCAAACCACCTCTTTGAACACTTTTACGATGAATGGGCATGGTGGCTTGAAAGACTGTATTGAAGAAGTAGCATACAACATAAGTCCCAACGGACAGGCTTTTACCAAAACTGAATACAAGGAGGCCTTGGTATACATGCTCAAAACAGGTAGCTGCAGTTACAAAGGAATTAAACTCTATGGCAAGGTAAAGTTTGTAACTTCGTTTCCGGATATTAAAATTCAGTATGTAAGTTCATTTCCCGACATTAAGGTACAGTTTGTAGACTCGTTTCCGGATAAATGTGGCAAATGGAAAGAGGTAAGTTCATTTCCCGATTTTAAGGTAGAAGTGGTGAGTTCTTTCCCTGATCTGAAAGTGCAAAAAGTAACTTCTTTTCCTGGGATGAATTAAGTTTATTCGATTTATTATTTCAAAAGCCAGGCACATAGCACTTACCCAACAGGCTTGGCTTTGTTTATTTTACCACCTGATGTGCCATAGTCAGCCACGTTTCCAGACTTGACTATTTGGGCTTTTCCACAAAGTACATATCTACATTTCCTTTATTTTTAGCGTTAATTTTTCCCCGGTACTCACACTGAAAGTGATCTTTGATCAAGGCATAGGTGTCGCCCGATATATTTACTTTGCCTGCCTCTCCTCCCGACTCCATTCTTGACGCAAGGTTTACCGTATCGCCCCAAATATCATAAGCAAATTTTTTCTTGCCCACTACCCCCGCAATAATTTCCCCGGTATGAATCCCCAAACGAAGTTCCCACACGGGCAATCCTTGTGCCTCTTTGTCTTTTTTCCAATGTACCATAAACGCTTGCATTTCAAGCCCGGCTTTTACAGCATCTACCGGGTTGGTTTGATTGGCTAAGGGAATTCCCCCTGCTGCCATATAAGCATCGCCAATGGTTTTTATCTTCTCCAGGTTATGCTTCTCCAAAATTTTATCAAAGGCAGTAAAGCAATAGTTGAGTTCTTCGATGACTTCTTGTGGAGTAATCTTTTCGGCAAGCTTGGTAAATCCTTTAAAATCGGTAAATAATACCGATACCAGGTCGTAATGCTGAGGGGTAGCATAGCCTTTTTCTTTGAGCTCGGTGGCGGTTTGCTCAGGCAAAATGTTCAACAACAACTCGTCAGACTTGGCTTTTTCTTTTTCAATCAATGTATTTTGCTGCTGGATAAACTCGTTTTTTTCGCTCAACTCGTAGTTCGACAGTTCTACCATTTTATTTTGGCGGCTAATTTGGTCATTCAACTCCGCTAGATTATCCCTTTGCGCTTCTATTTCTTCTTTTTGTTGCTCTATTTCTGCGGTGCGTTCTTTTACTTTCTCTTCCAGTTTGCGGTTGGCATTTTTTTGCATTTCAATCACTTCTTCCTGCGCCCGGTGTTTTTCATCTTCTATCACACGAATGCGTTGCCCCAAACCCAATGAAAAGAACAGTATCTCCAAAAATACACCAAACAGGCTAAATACATACCAATTGACCATTACAGGAATTTTCAACGAAGTAAATATAAAAGGAATAAGGGTAGACAAACTTAACAATAAGGTACCAGCTAAAAAGAATAAAAGCACCTTGTTTTTGGGCAAGCGAAGGTATAGCATGACCAAAATAACAATTAACAATATATCTCCCAGGGCATTAGTATAATATACAATATTGGCAGCCAACGGGCGATTAAAGCTGCTCGCCAAAATGCCCACTACCCCTACCAACAATACCAAACGTAAGGCAATCCAAACCGAAAATATTTTATCAACTAAAGGAGCGGTTTTTCTTGTATTGAGAAAGTAGCGACTAAACAAAAAGTAAAAAATTTCTACAGTCATACCAAACACCACTTCTATATAAAAGGCGGCCAACGGTGAGTTATCAAGAAAGTAATCGGTCAGAAAACCACCTTCCGATAAATTGGCAATGGCAATGGCTAATAAATAAAAAGTGTAAAATAGATAGGTACGGTCACGGGTGGGTATAAAGATAAATAAATGATACAAAAGCATTATCCATAAAATACCCTGAAAAACACCCTGCAACAGGTTGCGTAGGGTGTTTTTTTGATAATACTGGGTTTGAGCAGTCATAGGCACCGCAAGTGCCATATTAAACACAGGGGATGTATGATCTATGCTTTTGAGCTTGACATAAAGCACTACCTGTCTGTTGCCAAAAAGAGACATTTGCACTCCCGCTCGTTTAAACGGAATGTTGTCTGTTTCATTCCCTGACCGAAGACTCCCACTTTTTTTGAGAAAGTACTGTTGTTGAATGTCAGGTACATAACACTCTATAAAATTTGCTCCTCCTATATTTAGAAACCAGTCAGTGTCCCAGTTGAGTTTATTTTGGATCACTACCCGCCCCCAATAAGTACTGCCAGGGCGAAGGTTTTGCCCAGGTTTAAACAATTGGTACTGAGGCTGTATTTGGGCAGAGGCTGCTTTTTTAAACCCTATTTGGTTGGTGGTATCTTCATAAATATAAAGATAAGGGGTAAGGCTTTGACTCTTGATGGTTTCTAGTTGAAAGGCTGATACTTGTGTTTGGGCGTGGGTGGTCTGAGATGTTCCCCATAGCACCCACAAAAAGAGCCAACCCTTCAAAAAAAGACGGTAATTGATGTAAAATAAATGCATGATATGTGCTAAAATACTCAAGTCAAATGGTACAACTATGGTAGTAATATATTTAGTACTTGGCCAAGTATTGAGATTTAGTGAAATAGTAAAGTTCGCCTTTTGAACTCCAGTGCACACCAGCACGTGAATTTTTCACAACAAAGAAAGGCAACACTATTCCATAAATATATCCTTAAATTTGGTCTTGACTGAGTACTAATAACCTTTAGAGTTTGGCTATTTATTTTAATTCTTTCTACTTGGATTTACCAATATAGTGATTCCCTCCGTTTTTTAAGTGACCTAAACGAATTATTAATTAGATGGGTCTAAAGTGTATGCATAAACCCTATCCAATTATGTATACACTCAGATATTCTTTGAGCGTAACGTATAATCTATAAAAAAATAATTAGGCAATGTTAAGATTAAAAAAACTATTTTTTGTACTTGTTGTATTAGCAGTTGCTAACACAGCAGGCTATAGCCAGGAGCTTTTGGCCACCAAAGATTGCGATTTCAAGGTAATGATTGTGAAAGGTCGTTATTTGTTTGGCAAGGCTTTTCTCAAAAACGAAAAAATAAGGCGAACTAAAGTGAAATTTACAGATAAGCTGGTGAAGGTAAGGGTACCCTATGGCAAAAAATCTATGCTATTGGCCATAGAAAACACCAATTGCCGGGCTTATTGTCCCAGGGCAAAACGCATTCGTCAACTTCATTCAGGCGATGAACGTTTATTAATCAGGTTATTAAAAAAACGAAAAAAAAGCCTTGTGACACAACTTAAGGCTTGTAATTTTTAAACAATATTCAAGAGTTTTTATCAGCACAATGCCCAGTATTAAAAGTCATTTATATAAAGTTGGCTTATTATGGATGAAAGCCAAACGCAAAGGTCGCCCTTTTACTCTGCAAGAAGGGAGATTATGGTTAGAAAAAGCAGGACGAAAGTTTCCTGCACCTCCCAATACATCTATTACTCCTGTATCGGCACATGGCGTTCCCTGCGAATGGATTGATACACCATTATCTGATACCCACAAGGTGACTTTGTTTTTTCATGGAGGAGCTTATGCGGCAGGCTCGTTGCACTCACACCGAGGGTTGGCTAGTCGTTTGGCACGGGCAACGGGTAGCCGGGTGCTTTCGGTAGATTATCGTTTAGCACCCGAACACCCTTTTCCTGCGGCTATCAACGACACAGTTACTGCTTACCAATGGTTGCTCAAGCAATGTAATGCTTCACAAATAGCTCTGGCTGGCGATTCGGCCGGAGGTGGGCTGGTACTGGCTACTTTGCTTAAGCTCAAAGAAGATCAACTTGAGCTCCCGACAGCAGGGGTTCTTATTTGTCCCTGGCTTGATTTGACTTCTCAAAACCCCGACCTGAACAAGTTGGCCAGCCGTGACCCCATTTTGTATAAGTCGGGGCTTCACAGAGCAGCACAAATGTACGCCAAGGAGCAAGACCTGAAAAACCCTTACATTTCTCCTCTATTTGGTAACCTATCGGACTTGCCACCTTTGCTGGTACAAGTAGGAGCACTGGATATGATTTCGGTAGATGGCATAGCCCTTGCCAACAAGCTCAAAGACATAAACGAACAGGTACAGTTTGAGCAGTGGAAAAATATGGTACATGTATGGCACTTTCTGGGCGACAAGCTTCCTGAAGCTACTCAAGCAATGGAGCAAATCGGTCAGTTTGTAAATACTCACTGGCACTAAAATAATGAGGTGGTCTCCCAATTTTATTTTGAAACTTTCATGCCCTGTTGGGAAACCATCAATTGTGCCCGCTAAATTGTAACCTTACTTGAGGTAAAAATCTTTTGCCTGAAAGTCGAACGTATCGAGCATTGCCATGGTAGCTCCTTTAGCTTGAGCCACTTGTTCGATATGAGCAATTAGTTGACCACCAATGCCTTGGCTACGGTAATATTCTGACACCCAGAGCACTTTTATTTCTAGCCCGTTCCAATAACCAATGCCACCCAACACACCTCCCAATGTATTGCCATTACTATCTGTAGCCACAAATTCCAGTGGAGTCCACATAGCCGCTAGTGGAGGCACTTGCCGTAAATTGTAAGCATTCAATCCCTCTAAAACTTGTTGGATTTGTTCAGGGGTACATGGGGTAATATGGATTGGGCTCATTTGGTCAAAACCATTTTTTACTTTTAAAATACAGTAAGGGGATCACAAAGCTAAGCACAATGCCCAGCAATGCCAGCGGGTAACCATAACTCACCTTGAGTTCAGGCATGTTGGTAAAGTTCATTCCATAAATGCCGGCAATAAGGGTGGGCAACGAAATACAAACCGTGATGATAGTTAGTATTTTAAATATGTTGTTTTGCTCCAGTTCTATCTTAGAGTTTACATTGATTTTGAGGTCATTGATTCGTTCAAAGTTATTGGCAACGTGCTCGGCTATTACGTTCAGGTCTTTGATTTCGATGGAGAGTTTAGATACAATTTTGTCATTTTCAGAAAACCGTTTCCTCAGCAAAAGAATAATGCGTTGAAAGTTAGAGACTGCTTCACGAATAAGGAAGTTGTTGAAGTTATTTTTGGTGAGTGCATCTAAGTCTTGTTCAGTAAATTGCTTGGGTTGCAAGGTATCATAAAAGGTGTTTTTGATTTTATCTGAAATAGACTCTACTACATCGGCAAAGTAGTCGGTAATCACGCCTACCTGAAACACAAACAACTCTTCGTGCGAGTTGAATTCAAGTCGGTCAAAATCGTAGCGGTATTTAGTAAGTAAATTGATGGCTTCTTCCATGCTTGCCGACATAAAAGTAAAAAAAATATCGTCTTTGATAATAATGTGCATATTTTGCTCTTCCATGAGGCTTTCGGCCGCATAAGAAGGCACTGTAAAAGTAATAGAAAGTTGGTTGTGTAAATCCATATAATGCGAGCTGATCTCTATGTCTTCTTTTTTATTAAAGACCCCCAAATGCAAACCATATTTTTGGGCCACACTTTGTAATTCTTCTTGGGTGAAGTCAATCAATCTGATATTAAAAATTTCGGCAGAAGATGCCTCAATATCGTCTACTGATGTTACTTTTTTTGCCCTAATGTCTTTGTAAAATACTTCTATCATTTGAATCTTATTTTTGTTGTAATAGTGTTCACCTCGTTTACGCTCCACAAGGCGACACGAGCTGAGAGTTAATATACAAGGTACCTGTTTTTTTTACAAAGATAGTATAATCTCAGGCAAGTCATTAAAGGGTTTGCGGGTCACAAAATGCTATAGCACAATTTTTTTCAGTGTTTTATAAAAAATATTTACAACTACGCACAAACATTGCGCAACACCAAAATACCTTTGTAAGGTTATCAAAATTAAGTGTTGCCCAATGTGAGCCGGCAACACCAGATGCATTGCCCCACGAGGCAAAAGTCTGTAATCAGGCTATGGTACTTCTTCCTTCTATCTTGTCTTTTAAACAAACTCCAGAGGTACCGCTTTCCTGATTTTTATTTGATTACTAAACAAAGAGGTGTGTATATAAGAGCTACTTCGTTAAAAACAGCTGTTTATTGAACATGACTCTTTTCATATAGCAAATAACTCATTTAAATAAGTAATGCAGTCAAAATAACTTCCCCATTTTAACTTTATATTTTAGTCGCTATACATCGTTGAAAAATAGCCTAATAGCGCTGCTATTAGCCGATTTTTCGCCTTGTCTAGCGGAAAAATATTTACTTAAATTTGCTGACATTATTTCGGCAACATTACTAATAATTGAACACTATGAAAAACTTAAAAATATTCGGTCAAGAAATTATCGACGAAAACTCTATCAATCAGATTAAGAATTGTCTGGGCGAAGAAGATTTAGGCGTATTAACTGCCGATGCTCATTATGGGTATGGGCACCCTATTGGGGGGGCAGTGGCTTATAAAGATAAAATATCTTTGTCAGGGGTAGGTTTTGATATTGCCTGTGGAAACAAAGCCGTACGTACCAATGTAAAAGCAGCTGATATGGATACGGCTAAGGTAATGGACGAAATTTTTAAACAAATAAGTTTTGGGGTAGGGCGAACCAATCGTGAAAGAGCCGACCACCCTATTTTGGATAAAATTGCCCATGCCGATTTTGAACCGTTGCGTGATATGGCAAAAATGGCAGGAGAACAATTGGGTACAGTAGGCAGTGGCAACCATTTTGTAGACTTGTTTGAAGATGAACAAGGCTATGTATGGGTAGGTGTACACTTTGGCTCACGCGGCTTTGGGCACAAAATTACTACTGGGTTTATTGCTATGTCGCAAGGAAAGGCATTTACCGAAAGGGGAAAAGAGGGGGGCATGGACTCCAAGCCGATTTTGTTTGACACTACTACTGATTTAGGGCAAGCTTATACTTATTGTTTAGGACTGGCAGGCGAGTATGCATACGCAGGGCGCGACTGGGCAGTAAATAAGGTGCTGGAAATTTTGCAGGCCGAAAGCACTTTTGAGGTGCACAATCATCATAATTTTGCCTGGGAAGAAGAACATTTTGGAGAAAAATACTGGGTAGTGCGCAAAGGCTGTACCCCTGCGTTTCCGGGGCAACGTGGTTTTATTGGTGCCAACATGTATGATACATCAGTAATTGTGGAAGGAGTAGACACTGCTGAATCTAAGCAAGGCTTGTACTCTACAGTACACGGGGCAGGGCGGGTAATGTCGCGGACACAAGCTGCCGGAAAGAAAAAATGGATTAGAGATGATAGAGGTAAAAAACGCCCAACTATTGTAAAACCAGGTGTAGTAAATTTTGGGGCAGTACAACAACGCATGAAAGACAAGGGTATTGAGCTACGTGGGGCAGGTGCCGATGAAGCCCCAGAATGTTATAAAAGACTAGAGGATGTCATTGCTTACCAAGGCGATACCATCAAAGTACTGCACAAACTGCACCCAATTGGAGTAGCTATGGCAGGTGCTGAGGTGTTTGATCCTTATAAAGATTAAAGTTACAAGCGTCAGTAGCTTATCTGAACTCACAAACTATTCAAATAGTATTGATAATCAATACCTCACTGAATAGTTTTTGTGCTTTAGAATAGGATGACCTTTATCCACAACACAGCACTTCTATATTTTGAAATTATACGCTACGTGCGTTTTTCCATCCATTTTTCACTATTTTTGATCAATCATAATGAAGGAGCTTATTTTGCCTACTGCCTGACAAGTAGTAGCAAAATAGTCAACTCATTACCAAACCTCTACCTACTATTACGTTTATATAAACCGATCAAAAACTTAATTTGTAAACATCATGCACAACCTTTTACATTTTTGTAGATTTACCTTCATCCTGAGTATCCTAAGTTGGGGATTGCTCAACTCGCATCAAGCACAAAGCCAGATAAAGATTGGTAAACTTGTCAACAAGGACAAGTTAAAAAACAACCTTGCCAGAAAGCTACGCACCAATTGGGAAAAGCGCCTCAAAAAACTAAAAGAAGATTTTAATAAAGAAAGTTTTAGTTATGCCATTGCTTTTACCGACAATGCAGGTTTTTATGAAGACAAACAACGGTTTGCCCGCTATCAGCGATTGAGCAACAATATGGTAAAGCTCAGAGATAACCTTAAGCAAATGAGC
This sequence comes from uncultured Microscilla sp., assembly GCF_947493425.1. Classification (GTDB taxonomy): domain Bacteria; phylum Bacteroidota; class Bacteroidia; order Cytophagales; family Microscillaceae; genus Microscilla. Next base: position 18,415 of record NZ_CANLRP010000010.1, read on the forward strand.
TTAAAAGACCTCAAGCGACTGGCAAAAGATGAAAATAAAACGGGCTTGGAAAAAGCCCGGGAAATGAGGACTAATAGCAAAGAGATGATCCGGGCGAATGGTCAAAAACCCGAAGCACTGACTGAAATAGGGCAAATGGCGTTTTCAAGCAACAAGTTTAAAATTGCGGAGGATGCTTTTACTAAGGCAAAAAAGATATATGATAAACGTGGCAAAACCAATGATGAACGCTATAATAAATTATTGAGTAATATTTCGTTGTTATACCACACTACCGGGCGTTTTAACGAAGCAGATGAATATACCACCCGTATGGTAGAGTTAAATGCCAAACAGTATGGCAAAACTCACTCGGCGTATGCCTCAGCATTAAACAATCGAGCAATGCTGTTGAAAGACTTGGGAAAGTATACAGAAGCCGAGCGCCTGATAGACCAGGCAATGGGTATTGTAAGCAAAAACGAAGGGAAGAATAGTACACCTTATGCCATCATGACGAACAATAAGGCTATATTATATCAAACCATCGGACGCTATACCCAAGCCGAAAAACTACTAAAAGAAGCCATTACAACCTCTGGTAAGTCTATGCGGGAAGGTGCTACCTTGTATCAACGGTTTTTGATCAATCAAGCCTTGTTGTTTCAAGACATGAAACGCTACGAAGAGGCTGAAGCTATTTACAAAAAAGCCATTAAACGCAAGCAACGTCAATGGAAAAAAAACCACCCCGACTATGCTTATATGCTCAACAATCTGGCAGCTTTGTATGTAGAAATGGGCAAAGATAGCGAGATAGAGCAGTTGCTTAAACAAGCGCAAAAAATATATGAAAAAAAGTTTGGCAAAAAACACCCTGGCTACGCCGCTACTATCAGTAACCTGGGGAATTTTTATCGAGCACAAGAAAAGTATGATCAGGCTAAACCCTTATTGCGGGAAGCATTGGTAGTGCGCGAAACTTTGCTGAGCAATCAACATCCGGCTTACGCCGAATCACAGGAAGACCTGGCAATACTCCATTGGCGTATGGGCAATGTTTCGCAGGCAGCAATACTTTACCGTGAAGTACTTAAAAGATCAGCCACATTTATAAATAAATATTTTCCGGCCATGAGTGAAGCCGAAAAGGAAAAATATTGGAACAAGTTGCGCCCTACCTACCTAAGGTTTTATGCATTTGCCGCCGAAAACCACCCCAAAGACAATCGCTTGCTCACCGATATGTTCAACTATCATTTATCTACCAAGGCTATTTTGCTGAGCAATGCCAACAAAATACGGAAACGTATACTAGGAAGCAGCAACCAAAAACTCATTGATGATTATAAGTATTGGCTCGATGTAAAAGAGATACTCGCTAAGTTGTACACTTACTCGCAAGCAGACCTGGAAGCACAGGATATCAACCTTGATTCATTGGAAAAAGCCGTCAATAAGATGGAACGTGACCTATCTAATCGTTCGAAAGACTTTTCGGGAGGAGTAGGTGACAAAACCATTGGTTTTAGTGAAGTTGCCAAGGCATTGGCTAACAATGAGGCAGTGGTAGAAATGGTTCAGTTTTATCAGTTTAAAAATAACTTTACCAACATTGTGTATTACGCTGCATTGGTAGTAACTCCTCAATCAACCTCTCCCAAAATAGTAGTACTCAAAAACGGTGATCATCTGGAAACCCGTTACTTGAAATATTACCGCAATACTATCAAAAACAAACTTCAAGATCGCTACAGCTACAAAAAATACTGGAGCGAGATAGAGCCATTGCTCACAAAAGCAAAAACGGTATATATTTCACCCGATGGCGTATACAATCAAATCAACCTTAACACTTTGCAAAAGCCCAATGGTAAATACCTGATAGAAGAGCAAAGTTTTATTGTATTGACTAACTCTAAAGATTTGATTGGTCTCAAAAAACGAAAGCCTTTAAGTACCAACCGACAAGCAGTATTGGTGGGGTTCCCTGATTATGGAAGCGCCGGAAAAATACCCGCATTACCTGGCACCAAAAAAGAAGTAATTACCATTGAGGGTTTACTCAAAAGTTCAGGCTATAGTACACAAAAGCTGATGGCAAAAAAAGCTTCTGAAGAGAGTGTAAAGACAATCAGCGATAAACAACCCAAAATATTGCACATTGCCACCCACGGGTTTTTCTTGAAAGACAAAGACTTAAGTGGTAACAAGTTGTTTGGAGTAGAAATAGAAAAGGCCAAAGAAAATCCGCTGTTACGCTCAGGGCTCATGCTTGCCGATTCGGAGAAAGCTATGGACAATAGCCTGAAAAACAAAGAAAACCAAACCAATAACAACGGAATACTCACCGCTTATGAGGCAATGAATATGTCGCTGGATAAAACAGAGTTGGTAGTATTGAGCGCCTGCGAAACTGGGCTGGGTGATGTAAAAGCCGGAGAGGGTGTCTATGGATTGCAACGCGCTTTTCAGGTGGCTGGTGCCCAAGCTTTGATTATGAGCTTATGGAAAGTAAGTGATGCCGCCACTCAACAATTGATGACCTTGTTTTACAAAAACTGGCTTCAGTTAGGCGATAAAGCAAAAGCATTTAAAAAAGCCCAACTTCAACTCAAAGCCACATTTAAAGAACCTTTTTATTGGGGAGCCTTCGTACTGATTGGTAGCTAAGTAAATAGCAGTAAGCAATTAGCTATAAGCTACAAGTAAAGATAACTCTCTCATAATATGATAGTTATACTTTCATATTAGGTATATTTAATTTTGTCTTGGTACATAATGCAGTCAAAATAACTTCCCCATTTTAACTGTATATTTTAGTCGCTAGACAAGGCGAAAAAATATTTACTTAAATTTGCTGACATTATTTCGGCAACATTACTAAGGAATTGTTCAAAAATAAATTTACACTCTGAGGGGTGATTTTTCGCCTTGATACTTCGTTATTTTTATTGCCCGTAGCGCTGCTATGGGCGCAAAAAATAGCCTCGTCTCAAAACAAAACCTCTACCTCAAGAATGGTAATTTAATTTCTCACCATTCCTAAGCAGGGCAAAACCAGAAACTAATGCCTTGCGTTTGATGACTTTTTAACTAAAACTGATGGTTTAACAGCAAATATTAAAGGCATTAGTTGGGCTCAACACCAGACAAATCATTACATCTACTTGAGATTTACTCGTTTTAACAATAACTTCACTCCCACACACTGATTGGTGTGGGAGCTTTTTTACCTCGCTTTTACAATGTTTTTCAAAACTTACTTATCAAGTTCTTAATGGCTTTTGACTTTTCTTTATGGATTCACGCAGGTGATAACACTGAGCAGGTAGGCACCTTTTTGCATACACATACATCCATTGAAACCAAGCTTAACCAATACAACTTGCACCTACAAACCCACAAAAATCACCATTTGCTCAAAACAGACCAAGTAAGCCAAGTGGGGATTAGATCGTTACAAGATGCACACGAGATGTCTTTGATTGGATTTGAATTTCTCAAAATTTTGCTCAAAGCACCGCCGTTTCATTATGCGATGGTAGGGTTGGGGCTGACAAAATGGAGGGATTTGCACGAGTTTTTGCCTTATCCCAAAGATTTGTTATTGACCAAAGGTTTTGTAGTACGCGAAGATATTTATAATAAAATGGAAATCTCTGCCGACACCGACCAAAGCTTCAGATCTGATATAGGTTTTTTTCGAAACGGATACCTCTGGATTCCTTATATAGGTGAATGGGAGTTTCCTTTTTAACAAAAAAACGCCTGACCAAAACGGTGGTCAGACGCTATTTTGATTTTATTTATTTTGGTTGATATTATTTTACCACAATTTTAGATTGATAAGTTTTCCCGTCTATACTTACCCTCAACACATACATTCCGGCCACTGCCGAAGTGGGCACAACAAAACTTTGACTACCTTGACTATTCAAACTCACTGTTTTTACAATGGTTCCCTGCATATCAAGTAGTTGCGCTTTTAACGCGCTTTGGCTAGATGCATAGGGCAACTCTAAATTTACAACCCCTCCCCTGCTTATAGGGTTGGGCGTTGCTTTTATATACATTGGCTTCTCAATATCAGCTTTAATTACTTTAGTAAAACGTTTGAGGTCGTTTTCATCTACCTGGCGTAAGCGGTAATAGTTGGCACCTGATACGGGGGTTTGGTCTACAAACTCATAGTTTTGTACTCCTCTACCGTTGCCTTTACCCGTTACTTGCCCCAAAGTAACAAAAGTTTTGCCTCCGTCACGGCTCGCCTGCACCTCAAACCTTGCCACTAGTTCTTCATTATTGGTTACCCATTGTACCACCACCTTTTGGTTGTCAATTGGAGAGGCTTTGAGCTCTAAAAATTGAATCGGTAAAGCGATGAAATTCCAGGCAAGGGTAAAATCTCCATTACCCAAAGAAGAAAAGTCAAAATCAGCATCAGGTCCGGTAGACTTTACCGTAAATTGGTTATTATTGATGTTGGTAGTGCTTCCTTTGGCATCAGTCCATTCGGTAGACCCTACAGTATAGCCCGAACCGCCATTGGTAATATTAAATCCAGTAACGCGCCCGTTGGCATCGGTAATGGCGGTGGCGGTAGCATTGACCGTAGGCGAACCACCTGTAATATTTACTGTAGGGTTTTTATACCCTGTGCCCTGGGCAGTTACTTCCAAAGCCGTGATGACACCACCCGCTACGGTAGCACGCCCTACCGCTCCTGCACCGCCTACCGTCACCACGGGCGGATAAGTAGTATTATAACCAGAACCGCCATTGCTGATGGTGAACCCAGTAATGGCTCCACTTCCATTTACACTTGCTACCGCTACCGAAGCACCTGTACCTGGGTTGATACCATTGTTTTGGCTGCCTCCCCCTCCAATCGTGATAATGGGTGGATCTGCCATACTATAGCCCGAACCTCCATTTGCGATGTTCATTGCGGTAATCACACCGCCAGTGATCACAGGTGTAATGACAGCTCCTGTGCCTGGTGTGCCATCGGTAAGCGTAACCGAAGGGTAGCCATCACCCTCCCCTTTTTTGTCTGCACCGCTGTCTTTGAGTATGGTAAGCTCTCCCAAAGATGCAAAAGTGATTTCTTCCAGTGAAGTACCAAACAACCACGGGTTAGAAGCCCCTCCGGTATAATCGCCACGTTCTGAACCAGCATCAAACGCCAATTGTATTTTGGCTTTATCAATGGTAATATCTGTTCCACCATTTTGCAAAACAGGCGAATTAGTATTCGGATAAAGCCCTTGAGTTACCTTCCAGTGGCGACTACGCGACACATAGTTTGCGTTGGAGCCTGCCGGGATCGTTCGGTTGGCAGCGGGTGATTCAAACTGTTCCATGACCATCATTAAGAACGACCCGTCTGGAATGGACACATTGGTAGACCTTACACTTAACTGAATACGTCGGTTGGCATTAGACCCTCCAATATAGATATCGTTTTTACCAATAGGATAAAACTTAAAGTTACTTGAGGTAGTCGCATTAGAAAACAAATGAGCACAAGGGCCATCAATATAACTTTGGTTAGTAACTAAAGGAATGTTACTATTGTCACCAAAAATCAACTCTTTATCTTTGGCAGTCAGTATTTTTCCATTTTTAATGTCTAACTGAGAATTGATTTGCATACGCGAGCCCGTTTGCAATATGCCAAACGGCTTTTGAACAATTACACTATAAAACTCTTGTAGTTCATTCAAGGGTTCTCTGGTAACACTTTGGGTAGTCGAACCTCCGTTACCAAACTGAACCGTCCCTTGTTGAGGATCAAAAGCACCACGATTCACCCAGTCACCTTCCAGGGTAATCTTTCGGTTATTGTTTGAAGGACTTAAAGATGCCCCATTTTCAATCGTCAGATTACCTTCTACGTATAAGTCAGATCCTAAATCGGTGATTCCCTGACTAAACAAGACCGTTGAAAACCTTGAACCTCCGCCATTGGTAATAGTACGGGTAAAGTTTTGATCAAAATCTACTGTCATAGCACTTGATCCAGGGTTAAACGATCCATCATTATTCCAGCTCCCGCCTACTTTCATGGTAAGCCCCACATTGGGGTTAATTGTCACATCAGACGAGATAATCACATTTTCTAAAATGGTGACGTCTTTAGTCATATTTACTACAATCGGCTTTCGGGCGTTGGTAGAGTTGGGGTCGGGCAATAGAGACTCTATGGTCAAGCTTCGGCAAGTAATGGCTTGCACCCCTGGGTCAAGGTCTAAATCAATGACAAAGTTAGCGGGAGCTACTACATCTGGTGGTCCATTTACTACGTTCCACTGCAATTGTAACAAGTCATAATTAATAATCACCTTATCGCCAGGACCTGGTACCCCATCGGGTCGCCAGTTTTGCGGGTCGCTCCACGAAGTACCCGTAGATGAAGGTCCCCCATCCCAACGCTTTACTCCTTCGGTTCTCCACACCACCATACTGTCAGTAGTGGCAATGCCATCGGGATTAAAAGTATTATTGGGTGTTCCAGCAGCTACCGCTGTTACAGTAGCTTCATTGTCGTAGTCTTCTCCCGAAAAGGTGCCCAAAGCATCCTTCAGTATCATGCGTGTATACACACTGTTCCCGGTAGCAGTTCTTTTAATATTATAAGGCACCACGCCTCCATTGTCGTCAGTAGGCTGTTTCGGAAACACTATATTATAAATAGTATCTATTCGGGGGGTAGCCACATAGTCGTGGGTTACTCCAGCAGGCAATGCACTAGTGTAAGCGTCAGGCGACGATGTACTAGTGCTGATACTGTATTTGTCATTAGTAGCCCTATAGGTAGTATAGTCTCCAACAATGGTAATAAAAGCTCCTCCATCAATCCCATCGGTAAATATTCCATCACTAAAGGTTGCCACAGGATACACCAAAGCAGTAGGCACGACTACCTGATTTATTGAGGTAGCGGTCAGGTAAGCATCTATTGACGCCGCAGTAGAAGGGGTACCCAATCCAGCTACTGCAGTCAAGTCTACTTTAGGAGTGGCAGTATAGCCTCCTCCAGCGCTGGTTACATTAATATTTGTAATAGTTCCGCCAGCTACTACAATATCTATAGTAGCATTGGGTGCGCCGCCAGGTACACTATAGGCGTGGGTTCCGTTATTGTAACCTGCTCCTCCCGAAAAAATCACGACTTTATCGAGCGATGTAGCAGTCAAAACAGCACTACCAGTAGCCCCTGAGCCTCCTCCGTTAGATACAATCACTACTGGAGTTTGGGTAAAGTTGCTGCCACCGTTGGTTTTAGAGTAACTAGTCACTACATCGGCAGTTCTGTTAGAAGTAAAAACAGCTCCTGAACCACCACCACCAGTAATGGTTACATCAGGATCGGTAGTATAGCCGCTTCCACCACCACCATAAGTGATGGTACCGGGGCTTTCAGATTTGGCTGTACTTTCTAGGTTTACTCCATTGGCATCCATAGACTCTATCAAATAATAACGTGCTGATATGGTACCTTCGACATCAAACCTAAACCGCCCGGTGGCTCCTTGACGAGTAAGCTTGGCGTATTTTTCTGCCTCGCCAATCAGCGTAAATTTGCCTCCATCTCTTACTCTCAGCCTTTCATTAGCCTCCATTGCCAAGGTTCCTCCTCCTTTCACGCTTAAGATACCTCCACTTCGGATAATAGTTTTACTAAAATTACCTGTCAAACCATCTGGAATATTGAGTTGACAATCATTGTAAATATCTAAACGGGTAATAATAGTGAAGTTGTCTACAAGGTCATACTGAGTAACCGCCCCTAAACCATACTTATCATTGAAATTGACAGTTGTAAAGCTTTGCCCATTGGTTCTTATCTGACGGGTAGTGGTGTTGCTTGGTTCGAAGTTGAAAGAGCCATTTCCAGCGTTTGCCATTGTTCCTCCAGTATTCAACCAATTCCCTTCGACAAAGAAATCGCTATTCCAGGGATAAATATCTCCTCCAGTTTGTAAAAAATCACCTTTCACTCTTATATCTGATCCTCCAGCGTTCCCTCTAAATATTCCTCCTTTTACTTCCAAGTTACCATTGCAGGTAATGGCTCCACCGGAATATACATCCCCGGTTTTCGAAGCAGCCACCTCAAGTGTATACAACTCCTCTCCCCTCATAGTTACCCTTTGACGCTGCCCCCCCACACAAGCTAAAATAGAGGTACCTGCGTCGAAGGTGGCTGTATTGTTATTAAAATTGATGGTTCCACCTATTTCTACCCTACACTGGTTAGGCGCAGCATCACTGTGTATATCTATTCTTCCGTTATCGTCTACCATAAAGTCGAGCCCCACTTGCAAAAGTGTTACCCCAGAATTAATGGTGAGTCTGCGATTGGTTCCTGTTACCCCATTCCAGTGAAAATTGACCCTAAGCGTGCCTTCAATATGGATATTGTTAACATCTAACTCACAATTTCGGGTGGCGTTCTCTGGGATAATGACATCTACCGTTGTGTTGCCGGCAGTACCTGGTACAAAACCCAATGCTCCCCCTACATCGTCCAACCAGTTGGCCGCGTTATTCCAAGAAGTCGATACACCTCCCTGCCAAATACAACGGGTATTGGTAATCCAAATAATTCTATCCGGGTCACCGGCATCATTATATGTGCCTTGGTCAAAATCTTCACCCACTCCGCCCGCAGCCGAACTACCTATAGCATTAGTCATTTGAACCGTCCCATTACGATTGTTTCTTACTACCGAGTTGCCAGTCCCTCCTCCAAAAAAGAAGTTATCTATAGTAATGGCTCCATAGCCGTCTCCTGTACCATCATCGGGCGAATTGGCAGTAATGGGGATATCCATATTAAGGGTAAGATCACCAGGCAAACGCGAATAACTAAAGTTATTGACTGGATCGAGTGTAGCTCCAAAATAGACCTTAAGCCCCCCACCACTGTTGGTTCCTCCTGTAGTATTATCAGTGGCAGTTCCGGTGTTCGCCAAGGCATAGTCATTGTTATTGGTACTCATCTGAAAGAAATCGCCATAAATTACCGAAATGTAACAACCACTGTATACCGCAAATCTATAGGTGCCAGTGTCGCCTCTACTAAAAAATACTGGCCCAGCAGCAGAGCCTGAAATAATAATGGAGCCTCCTTTACGCCCCCGTACAATCACATCGTCGTGCATACGAAACTCCGCATTGGACTCTGCTTTCAGGGTTCCAAATGCATTGAGTTCATCATCAGGGTTATCACCCACCAATAGTTTGTTAGAGAGTAGGTTAAAAATTGTATTTTTGTGAATGGTAAGGTCTCCTACTACTCTCACTCCAGACGCAAGCTCTACCACATTGTCAGTTTCTACCCCGCCTGTTACATCCCCGGTAACATTGTCGTTGTCTAACACTACCAGGCGAGGCAATAAAATACCTGGTCCTTCAGTTCCTTCATCGGCAGCATCGTTGAGCAAAGTAGCCCGCCCACGAATGGTTTGGGTGGTTACTACCCCGCTAGTAACACCATTCATAATCAGCCAGGGGCGTTGCCCATCGTTTCCATTGGTGTTGGTAGTAATAGTAGATACACCTACATAAAATCCACGTCGGTCAGCAGGCGTATTGCTGGGCGTTTCGGTATTTTCGTCAAATAAATCACCACCAAGGTGCAAAGCAAGACTACTGGCAGTAGCTCCTGTATCAAATAAATCTATGCTCGCTCCATTGCCACTTCCTAAAGGTCCCGCATCCGATACTGTCAAGTTGCCTCGCACACTAATATCAGCATCAGGTAAGTTCCAGGAATAGCCTCTAGGGTGGGTAGTAGAGCCATCAGCTACTGTAATAGCCGAGGTGGTAGTCACCACATTTTTTACAATGAGCGAACCACTAATAATGGTAAGGTTGCCCGTACCTGTTACTACTAAATCTCCATTACTTGTAACCACCCCTACGTATATAGGAGTAGCGGGTGAGGTATTGTTGGTTACAGTCGCATTGCTCTCTTTAGTAACCAGCATTTCGTCTACGGCATTACTTACATATAATTCTTGATCTGTAAAAGCATTGGTACCAGGAGAGGTGTTAAAAGTGGTGTACACCGTATAAGTATTGTCGTAGCCATTATTATTGGTATATACCGAATTGGTTGCTTTACGAAAGTCAATGATTACTTTTCGGTTGGTAAAACTTGTTTCTTTAGATATCCGACTATTATTGGTATAGTTACCTCCTACTTCTATTACATTCTCACCTTGTTTGATAATAAAGTCACCATCATTGAGAAAATTACGATTTACTCTTATTTCTTCAGTGTTTCCAAGGTAAGTTCCTCCACTGTTAATGATAAAATCATCTGCTACCTCTAAAAAACGTGCTTCAAGGCTTAAGCCTTTGCCTGCAATATTGAACAGTCCTGCATTACTTTCAATAGTAATAGATTTGGCTCTGGGCAGGTAATTGTTAGCGCTAGGATCTTGAATCTCAATATAACAGGGGGCTGTTCCACTTTTTATAATTACGGTAGTGTTCTGGTCAGGAATACCTCCGGGGGCGGTTCCTGATGTAAAGTTCCAGTTAGCCGCGTTAAACCAGCTATTGTCGGTCAGAGTAGTAAAAACTCCTCCAACTTTAGTGGTATTTACTGTAGGTGCCCACTCGGCCACCTGGGCATAACTCCCGTAGGCAAAAAAAAGCGTCAGGTATAATAAAACCCCTGACTTTATCAATAAAAACTTGCATCTCATAGTTCTAAATTATCTAATAGGCTATACTCACACCAAAGAGTAAAACTGTAATCCAAATGTTCGTAAGAAAAAATAGCTGGCTTAAGCTGTATGTTTAACTATACGTTTATATATGTTGTTTTAAACCCAAAAGTAAACCGCCAATCTCTTGTTTTTTTTACGAACTATGAGCCAAGTTGTTCTTGAATATATAAAATTGAATTGATTTAATTAGACAAAACCAAGCGGTTGGTAAGCATCAAAACCAGGAAATATTTGAGCAAGTTGTTGGCTTGCCATACGTTTTTGTAATACCTCGCTCAATACGGAACGATAATCAGTCGTCACATCCAAGTCTACCCGCTTGTCTAATTGTTCGGTAGCCAATCCTGGCCATTTACCATATATTTTCCCCCCATTTACATTACCTCCCAAAACTAAAGCAACGCCCCCATGACCATGGTCAGTTCCATTGCTCTTATTGGCTTTAAGCCTACGCCCAAACTCACTCATAATCAACATAGTAAGCCGCTTTTGATAGTTGGTTACATCTTTATAAAACGCAGACAATGCCTGGGACAAACCTGCGACCTTTCGGGGAAAGTGAAAGGCTTGATTTTCGTGGGTATCCCAACCACCCAGGCTTACGGTGGCTACCTGTAGCCCTACACCCATTTTTATAATTTGTGCTACCGTTTGTAACGATTGCCCCAAGCCTCCATCTTTCCACCTATCAGGGTATTTTACTCCATTGGACGGCTGGTACTTTTTACGCCTTCCTTTACTATCTTTTGCTATTTTTTTATTAATATAGTTCAAAGTTTCAATGGTCTGCTGAGCGGTTTGAGCAAGCAACGAGTCGCCCTGATACATCGTTTTAAGAATACCCAGGAAACGCGGGTCACCATTTACTTTAAAGTCTTTCACACTTTTGATAGACGCTGCCTGATTGCTGCCAATAAAAGAGGCTGGCAGGTTGGTTTCGGCCGCCATTGCGGGCAACATTCCCTCTAGCTGAGCAGTTTGCAGATAACGGGTAAGCCAGCCATCTTTGCTGTTTTGTTTTTGGTTAACTCCCCGCTCTATCATATCCATCGCATCAAAGTGGCTACGGGTGCCATTGCTTAACCCACAGGCATGTATAATTGCCAGTTGATTGCTTTGGTAAAGTTCGTGCAAGGCATTGGCTTTGCCATGTAGTCTAAAATCTTGATTTGCCCAACTATTTTTCAACCTCAATCCCTGGTTTTTCCCTTGTTCGGTTACTCGTAAAAAAGCGGGGCGAGCTGCCACATAATGACGATCATCTACAGGCGCCACCAGATTGAGCGCATCGCAACCTCCGCGTAAAAACACAAATACAAAGATATCTTTTTGGGCATTGGGTTCAGGAGCAAAGGCAAAGCTTTCTAACTGGCTACCTGCCATAGCAGTAATGGCGGCGCTACAGCCTACAACAAATTCACGACGATTCATTTTTTATAACTTTGGTTAATGAACTTGTTTAAGGTTTAGCTTCGCTGAGCTTGCCCTAAAGGGCTGCGGTTCTCCAAATGATTCAAAAATTTAATTTTTGCGCTCAAAGCATAAACATTAAACAAATTCTATAAATGCTTATTTAACAATTAATATACGTATATTTATAACCTCATTGCAATAAAGCACTGTGGTTTCATAAAAATACCTTCACTTATTTGTCAAGGTTTTGGATCGAGCCACGTTTTATACAAACATATTGTTTTTTAAACACCTACACATGCACTATATCTCAAGAACTGATCACGAAAAACCTACTACAACAAATACAGCTACCCAATCGACTACAACTCCTAACAGTGCTCATTTGCCTATTCAGCGTAAAGCTGGAATGCCCCCGCTGAAACAAACTAAAGAAGGCGCCCAACTTCCTATACAAACTAAAATGAAACCTCATGAGGCAAAACAACTGCCAATACAACGCAAAGCCAAATACAACGAGCACCAGGTAAAAGCCAATGTAAGCGCTCTTACAGGTACTGATGTATCGGATGCTCAAGTACATTATAACTCCGATAAACCGGCACAGCTTCAGGCAGAAGCTACTGCCCAAGGTACACAAGTTCATTTGGCACAAGGCAAAGAGCAACATTTGGGACACGAGCTGACTCATATAGCACAACAAAAACAAGGAAGGGTGCAACCTACCATACAAGCCAACAATGGGCAAGGCATCAACAACGACCCAAAACTTGAACAAGAAGCCGATAAAATAGGTGATTTAGCAATGAAAGGTAATACTGTACAAGCCAAAAAAACAATAAGTAATAAGCCTGGCCGCTCAAATAATCAGCCCATTCAACGCTATATAAAATACAGATCTAAAGATCAACATAAACACCCTTCAGAAGATCAATACAATGCGATGCATGCCCACGAAAAAGATCCAAAACCTTATAGTGAGAAAGACAAGAAACGTTATACCAAACAAATGGATAGTTTTAAGACAAAGTATGACAAGCAAGTTGAAAAAGGAAAGGTAAAAAAGCATTATAAGCGTAGAAAAGAAGGGTGGCGACATCCACAAAGAAAAGGGCTTTTTGTGTCTAACGACGGACGTATGGCAGTAGAAGACAAAGGCGCTTCGTCTGTTCAAGCTTGGGCTGACAAAACGCTTGTGCAACAGTCTAACACGATACTCAAGAGCAAAAAATCGCACATCGAGCTTCAAACCCAAACATCTGACCTGGCAATAGGTAGTGTTCCTGGAACAGATACCCCCAACCCTCATAAAAGTGATTTTATGAAAATAAAGCCAGTGCACACCGCAAAAAATGGCACTAAACGAGACATGACCGACCCTAAAAATACTGAAAAAAGAGAGTTTGGCGCTTACAATTCCAGTCAGCCAGAAGATTTTTCAAAAAAATTGAAATTCAGAGATTGTGGACAGGCCAATGCGCTTATTTTGGGTTGTTATCAAGAAAACGGTGACCTGTTCAACCGAGTGTATAAAAGCAAAGATGGGGCGATTACTGTAGTGACCAATAACCCAACCGCCACCATTCAAGCATATATTCAAAAGGTAATGCAGGCGGAATTCCCTAAAAAACCTGAATACGCTGATAAAGCAAAAGCTTATGAGGCTTATGAAAAACTTTCGGACAGTGAAGCCCAAACTATTGACCAAAAATATGGCTTAAATGCCGCAGCTCGCCCTGACTTGGGAGAAGGCATTACTGCTGTTTCGGCTGAGTACAGTACAGATAAAACAGGGTATAACTATCACTTTGCCGCCAATGTAGTACAAAGCAGTGATGCAGGAGACTATATTGCTTGTGAAGGACTGGCTGATAATCCTGAGTGGTACTTTGCGATGTATGGCACAAATAAAGGGGAGTCATTTCACGAAAAACAAAAAAGTGTAGTTCAAAATCCTCATATTTCTACCATTGTAGACAAAGAATAACTTCAGGATATGACAATTCTTAGAACAAAAATAATCATTGTCTGGTGGCTACTTAGTCTATCTGGTATTTGCCTGGCACAAAAAACAAAACACCCATTTATGGTTTGTCAGTCTCTCTCAGAAATACAAGCCCATTCGGGCAAAACAATACACGTAGTAGGACAGTTAGCCCGATCGTACCGTTTGCCTCAAGCTCCTTATATATTGCTACTACCTAACAAAGAGTGGATATTTTTAGGCAATGATACCGTTCTAAAAGATGTTGATACAAAACACGATTTTATATTAATAGAAGGAACAGTAAGTTTTCAGAATACTGCATTTAACCTGGCAAAGTTTAGAAATACTCCGCTTAGTCCATTACTTACTCGTTATATAGACCCTGAGCTACAGGAAGAAAAACCTGCCCAAGTAATTCAAAATCAGCCTTATTTTAGTGCTATAAACAAAATACAAAGTATTGCTACTTGCACTACTCCCCAAGATCTCAAGCAACACTTGGGGGATTGGGTAGCTTTGTTTGGGAAACTCTCGACAGATAAAGCCAATAACCTACACTATCAATCTGCATCGTGGGCGTTTCATCTCCCCTTAGCTGCGCCTCCCGTTCATTGCCAAGATAAGTTAGGCATAGTCTTCGTTAAGTTTGACCAACCAAATACTCCCCCATCAAAAATACTCAGCCATCGGGTACTCCCGACATGTCAATCGGCAGAAGACATTAAAGCCCACCTGGGCGAAATAGTGGCACTATCAGGTAAAATAAAAAATAAAAAAATAAAAGGCGTCTCCCATGCATTGTTGAAGACCAGTGCTCGTACTTGCGTGTATTTTTATAACCCACCTCCTACGCTGAAACTCAACAACATGACAGGCAAAAAAACGCAAATGATTGTTTGTCTGCAAAACTACGATGCCCCTACTTTTTTTCAGTTATCGTTCCACTTTAACCGCCCTTCGTTGGGGCAAAAAGCCTATGTGTCAAAAGTGTTCTGGTGGGATTTTTAGTTTTGTGTCAACACAATCACTATGACACACTCTTTTTACCAATACTTACTTCATCATCCTTCTTTATTTTTGCAAAACAACTTCAATTCCTTGTATGTTTGTACCTGTATTTTACTACTTACATTCATTTGCTGTTGCTGATCGTTATGAAAAAGCCTCAATTTATCGTTGCCGCTCCTACCAGCAATGCAGGCAAAACCAGTCTTACCCTAGGGCTATTACGTGCCTGTAAAAACCGAGGCATTGACATTCAACCTTTCAAATCGGGGCCAGATTATATAGACCCCATGTTTCATCAACTTGCCTGTCACAAAACAGGCATCAATCTCGACTTATTTATGATGGAGCAAGCCCACTTAAAAGCAAACTATACCCATTGTATGCAAGTTCCAGAGGTGGCCTGCATAGAGGGCGTCATGGGGCTATTTGATGGGTCAATCAAAGCCGAAGGAAGTACTGCTTCGCTTGCCAAATTGCTTGATATACCAGTAATATTGGTAGTTGACGCCCACGCAGTAGCTTATTCGGTAGCCCCATTACTCTATGGATTCAAAAATTTTGACCCTGGCTTGAATCTGGCAGGAGTAGTGTTTAACCGGGTAAACAGTGAAAGTCATTATAGATTTTTGACTGATGCCTGTCACGATGTAGGTATTGCCCCTCTAGGGCGTTTACCTTTTTTAAGCCATTGTGAAATTCCTTCGCGACACTTAGGGTTATCTATAGACCAGCTCCCCCAATACGATGGGGCAATTGACGAGTTTGCCAAAGCAGTAGAGCAACATGTACCTATTGACCCACTTTTAGACTTGTGTATGCGACCCATTGAACCACTCCAGACTACCCCACCTCCTCCCTTGGTATCAACAATGAAAATAGCTGTCGCCAGAGACGACGCGTTTAACTTTTGTTATCAGCAAAATATAGATGCCTTTCGGCAATTAGGCAAAATAGTGTTTTTTAGCCCACTGCATGACAGTGCCCTCCCTACTGCCGATTTGGTGTATTTGCCAGGGGGGTATCCAGAATGTCATCTGCAAGAATTGGCGGCTAATGACGCCATGCAACAAAACATTAAAGAATATGTAGAAGCTTCGGGGCGTATTTTTGCCGAATGTGGGGGTATGATGTATTTGGGCAAGTCTATTATCGATGAAACCGGTAAAACTTTCAAAATGACGGGAGTTTTTGACTTTAGTACCAGTATGCTACCCAAAAAACTCAAGATGGGCTATCGACGCATATATATGAACGGAACAGAACTGAAGGGGCACGAGTTTCATTACTCTACAATAATCAATGATGAAAATATCACGACAATTGGTAGGATAGGCAATGCGCGTAATCAAAAAGTTGATAGCCAACTATACAAATACAAAAATGTATTGGCCTCTTATATTCATTTTTACCTAGGCGAGACAAGTCAGTTACAACATTTATTAAGTACCATTTAATGCTTTTTTAGGGCATTAAAAGCAAAAAACACTCATTGCCATTACAGCTATGAGTGTTTTTTGTAAATATTTTGGTAGCAGCTTGTTAGTATTGATCTACTGCTGAAAAGAAGAAAGCACCTTCGATAGCGGCGTTTTCGTCAGAATCAGATCCGTGAATAGCATTTGCCTCGATAGACTTAGCAAATAATTTACGGATAGTACCTTCTGCAGCTTCTGCAGGGTTAGTAGCACCAATAAGCTTACGGAAGTCTTCTACTGCATTGTCTTTTTCCAAAATCATAGGAATGATAGGACCAGAAGACATGTAGTCGCACAACTCACCATAAAAAGGTCTTTCTTTGTGAACTTCGTAAAACTTCCCAGCGATTTCCTTAGTCATCTGGGTCATTTTCATAGACACAATGCGGAAACCCGCCTCTTCAATCATCTTAATGATTGCACCACTATTACCAGCCGATACAGCATCGGGCTTAATCATTGTATAAGTTCTGTTGTTTGCCATAACAGTAAAAAAATTGACATTTTTTAATCTTGGGCAAAATTAGAAACTTTTTTTTTACCACTACCCAAAAAGGTGAAAAGGTGGAAAAATTTATTGTTTTAAAATCTTTTGGACTATTTTTGCATCCTATAATTTAGATTAAAGCAACTGAACATTTATCTCATTGGAGCAATAATCAATGCAACACATTGAAGGATTCAAAGAAATGATGAGCACCCCTCAGACCATAACAATTATTGCTCATCATAATCCAGATGCTGATTCTCTTGGTTCATCATTAGCACTGGCCAGCTACCTCAAAAAGAAAAACCACCAGGTACAGGTGATAAGCCCCAGCAATTACCCGGTTTTTTTAGATTGGATGACTAATAGCGATGACGTAATCATTTACTGGTCGAAAACCCACAACTTGTGCCAAAGGTTGATTCAACAAGCTGATGTGGTATTTTGTATAGACTTTTCTTCTTACAACCGTTCACACGACCTAGAACCTTTTATTAAAGAGGCTTCGGGTAAAGTCGCTATCATAGACCATCACCTTGAGCCAAACATCAAAGCCGACTACCAGCTATGGAATGTAAAGGCAGCTGCTACAGCTGAGCTCGTTTATGATTTTATCGTAATGATGGGCGACAAACACCTGATAGACGTAAGAATGGGTGAATACTTATACGCAGGGCTCGTTACAGACACCTCCTCTTTTAAACATCCCTCTACCACCAAAAAAAGCCACTTGATTACGGCCGAACTGATGGACTTAGGCGTAGAAACCAACCGTATACAACGCTTAATCTATGACAATAACTCGGAGAGCAAGCTTAAATTCTTAGGATATGCACTTCGTGAAAAGCTCACTGTACTACGTGACTTCAGAACTGCCTACTTTACTATCAGTGTAGAGGAACAAGAAAGGTTTAACCATCAACCTGGCGACACTGAGGGGTTGGTAAACTATGCTTTGTCTATCACTGGGATATTGTTTGCTGTCATTATTATAGAAAAACCCGATGTAGTGAAACTATCTTTTCGTTCAGTAGGCGAATTTGCCGCCAATGAATTTGCCCGCAAGCATTTCTCAGGTGGAGGACACCAAAATGCAGCAGGAGGAGTGTCTTCATTAAGTATGGAAAAGGTTCAAGAAAAATTTTTAGGCTTATTGCCTGCTTACAAGGATCAATTAATGCGACAAAAAATATGGTAAATAATCATTGGTACAATTGGATCATAATTTTTGCCTGTGTGGTCGCAATAACGGCTTGTGCGGACACACCACAAGAAGAAGGCAAAACCCAAAATGGCTGGGTAAAACCCCGTGCGCCTAAACAAACCAAGTCAGGAATTAAATACCAAATATTTGTAAGGGAGAAAAATAGCGTAAAAATACAAAATAACCTGTTGGTAACTTATCATCAGGTAATTAAAAACCACAAAGACTCTACCCTTAACAGTAGCTATTTGAATGGTGTAAAAAAACAAATTCCTTTCAAAAGCCCCTACTTCTCGAATTACTACAAAGAGATGTTTCAACTGCTTGCTGAAGGCGACAGCGCTACTTTTTGGGTACCTTGCAAGTTATTGACTACCACCAAAAACACTCCTCTTCCTTATTTTCTACAACAGGATAAAGAAATCCAATATACTGTTAAAATACTAAAAGTAGAAAGCAAAGAAACTATCAAAAAAAACCTGGAAAAAAACAAACAGGCGCAACTGGAGATTGAAGATAAATTGATTGCTAACTTTTTAGAAAAAAAAAAAACATTTACCCCTAAAAAAACCCCTTCTGGGTTGTATTATTTTATAGAGAAAGAAGGCAAGGGCAAAAAACCCAACACCGGAGACACTGTCAGTGTTCACTACGTAGGGAAATTATTAGATGGCACCGTATTTAGCTCTATACAAGAAGGTGAAACCTTTGAATTTCCCTTGGGCCAAGACCCTCCAGCAGTCATTCCTGGTTGGGAAGAAGCAATCACTCTTATGCACAAAGGTTCACGCGGAACTTTTATCTTCCCTTCACACCTGGCTTATGGTACTAAAGGCTCAAGAGATGGTGTACCACCCAATGCAATAGTGGTATTCAATGTAGAGTTAGTCGATGTTAAGTAACATGTTCGCAATAATTGTCCGATTTAGAATAAATCCGCTTTACTGCCTTTCGTTACCCCGGCAGTTCCGCCGGGACTGTAAGTTTTTATTGCCCGTAGCGCTGCCCCGAATCAAGTTCAGGGTTCAAGCTCTACGAGCGCAAAAACCGATAGCTGTTTATAAATCCTGATTCATCGGGGCAGCTTTGCCAAAGGCTAAATGCCTCAGTCAGTTGTGCGTATTTGTCCCAAAAACCAGAAACTTATTTTGAACACGTTACTAAGTAGAATCATTTTTTTGTGAGAAAGTTAAATTATGAGACAAAGTATTTTATTAGTTGTAATTGCCTGTGCAAGTATTTTTATCACCAGTTGTAAAACTTTTGAAGATGAAACAGAAGACACTAGGCAACTCAGAGAAAACGAACAGGCTATTCTTAATTATTTAAGTACCAATAACCTAACAGCAGAACAAACTGATCAGGGTTTATATTATGTAATCACTAAAGCCAACCCTGAGGGTCAGGCAGCCACCTTAGGGAGTAAAGCTGTCCTGCATTATGTGGGCTCTTTGCTAAGCGGCACTGTAATAGACAGTACTTCTTCTTTCTTTAATGAACCTAGAGAATTTATATTTGATGGTAACCCAGATGGCACAAAGGTATTAACAGGCATAGAACTTGGCGCAGTAAGACTGAAAGAAGGCGAGCAAGCTACCCTTTTCATTCCTTATAACCTTGCTTATGGCAGAGCAAGTCAAGGAAACATCCCGCCTTATTCTGTAGTGAAGTATGAGATATCTTCGTTTGAAATAAAAACCGAAAGAGAGCAAATGTTAGAGTTTGCAGCTGCCGATTCACTTACTTATATAGAAAGAGACTCCCTATTTACTGCTCACATCATTCAAGCTCCTGACGATAATACAACACTCCCCAAAGCGGGTATTGACAGTAATGTAACTGTAGCATATACAGGGCGTTTTCTAGACGGAACTATATTTGATACTAACGATAACTTCACCTTTAACCTTAGGGCTAAAGATGCTGATAACAGTGAGGTAATCAATGGTTGGAACATTGCCGTAAACGGGATGCGGGTAGGAGATAAGAAAGTGGTACTTATATACTCTAACCTTGCTTATGGAGCCTCTGGCAGTACCGATAATAACAATAACATTGTCATTCCTCCTTACAGTATAATATGGTTTGAGATAGAACTTAAATCAGTTAATTAATTATTATGAAACTTTGCTTTGCTACCCGTAATACCAATAAAATAAAAGAAGTAAAAGCCAAACTGGGAGCCTCTTTTGAGGTTATCAGTCTTGATGACATTCAATGCAATGACGAATTGCCCGAAACTACTGGAACCATTGAAGGTAATTCTGCTCAAAAAGCCCAATACATATGGGATCATTTTCAGGTCAATTGTTTTGCCGATGATACAGGACTTGAAGTAGAAGTACTGGAGGGAGCACCAGGAGTAGACTCGGCCATGTATGCGGGTAAGCACGGCGATAGCAAGGCCAATATTGCGTTATTGCTCAAAAACCTACAAGGTAATGCCCATCGGAAAGCACAGTTTAAGACTGTTATTACGCTAGTAGTCAATGGTGTACAGCATCAGTTTGAGGGAATTGCAGCTGGCACTATATTACCTGACACCAGAGGTAGTGAAGGCTTTGGGTATGACCCGGTTTTTTTACCTGAAGGCTGTACACAAACATTTGCCGAAATGTCGCTTGAACAAAAAAACGATATTAGTCACAGGAGTAAAGCTTTTGTGAAGTTGGTAGATTTCTTACAAGATAAAATCTAATTCATTATCAATATTACATTTTATTATGGTTTAAACTGTTTCATGAAAATGAACTGTAATAATCTTTATTAAATACTTTACTTTTGTTGAATGATGGCTAACAAACCTTTTATTGTAGGAGTTACTGGAGGGAGTGGTGCTGGTAAAACCTTTATTCTCAATAAATTATTAGAAAATTTCAGTACCGAAGATGTTTGTTTGGTATCGCAAGATCACTACTATCATAATCGCGATTTACAACCAAAAGATGCCAATGGTATCAGTAATTTTGACACGCCAGAGTCTATAGACCTGGAACAATACCTTTTAGATATTCAACGTTTGGCAGCAGGCAAAACTGTATACAAGCAAGAATATACTTATAATAATCCTGATGTTACTCCAAAAATGCTGGAATTTAAGCCAGCTCCTATTATATTAGTCGAAGGTATTTTCATTTTTTATCATAAACCTTTAAATCGCGTCATTGATTTAAAAGTATTTATTGATGTAGAAGATCATATCAGGCTTAAACGCCGAATTATTCGTGATAATGAAGAACGTGGCTACGGGTTAGACGATGTGTTGTACAGGTATGAAAACCACGTAATTCCCACTTATAAAAAATACATATTGCCATATAAATACGACGCTGACATCATTATACCCAATGGTAAACGCGTTGAAAATGGTTTGGATGTTTTGATTACCTTTCTAAAAAGTAAGATATATCATTATGAATAAATTTGCTGTAGTAGGTATGGGGCAATTTGGTATAGCCATTGCCCAATCACTGGCAAGCCGGGGCGCTGAGGTTTTGGCGATTGACAATAAAAC
The DNA here is from genome assembly GCF_947493425.1 of uncultured Microscilla sp. Classification (GTDB taxonomy): domain Bacteria; phylum Bacteroidota; class Bacteroidia; order Cytophagales; family Microscillaceae; genus Microscilla. The sequence goes on from NZ_CANLRP010000010.1 coordinate 40,233, forward strand.
CGAGCGAGTTGAGTATATTAAAGACGAGGTAGCACATGCTGTAGCACTGGATGCTACTGATCTTAAAGCACTTCAGGCACAGAATATTCAAGATGTTGATGCCGTAATTGTAGCAATTGGCGAAGATTTCGAGTCATTACTTATGAGTACTGTACAATTAATGGAGCTTGAAATAACCCGCATTATAGCCCGTGCTGCCAATGCTCAGCAACGTATGATTTTACAAAAACTTGGAATCAAAGAGATCCTCTCGCCAGAAGAAGAAGTAGGGAAAAATCTGGCTGAAACTTTGCTTAATCCCAGCATTCGCTCATTTTTGCCTTTGCCTGATGGATACAAGATTGTAGAAGTAAACACACCCAAGAGAGTCACTGGACGCTCTATTGCTGACATAGGGCTACGTAAAAAGTACAACCTGAACCTAATTACCATCAAAAGAATGTTTGATGAGGTACAAGATGGCAAAAAAGTAAAGCAAGAACATATTATTGGGGTGCCTCGTGCCGATACTCTTTTGTATGAAGAAGATATTATTCTCTTATTAGGCAAAGCAAAAGATGTGGAAAGGTTTATTCAATTAAACCAATAAAAGAATTTCTCTTGGTGGCTATAAAGCCAAAAAAGCCATATCGCAATGATATGGCTTTTTTGGTATAGTACTATTTTGACAATTAATCTTCTACATTTTTATAGCGAAAAGCTACTTTGTTTTCCAAAAACTCCTCAGTAGCTATAGTCGCTGGTTTTGGCAAACGTTCGTAATAACGCGAAATTTCAATTTGTTCACGATTTTCAAAAATCTCTTCCAGATTATCTACTGTTGAAGCAAAATCAGCTAATTTGCTGTTTAGCTCTTCTTTCATATCAATTGAAATCTGACGTGCACGGCGGGAAACAACGGCAACCGATTCATAAATATTACCAGTAGGTTCTGCCAGTTCTATCAAGTTCCGCGTGATCAACGTAGGTGTTGACGCAGAATATTTACTTTTCATGTTGAGTATCACGATCTTCTTAGCTTTTTGTTGTTTGCTTAAATTTACTTAATGCTTTGATGCTTGAAGAATACAACCTTTCTGCAGACTTTGAATATCCACTGCCAGGGTAAGCATCTATAAATTCGGTATAGTACTTTATTACGCCTTGAAACCTTTCTTGTTGCCTTCTAAGCGTGCTAACTTGGGCAAATTCATATTGAGACAAAATTTTCAGGTAGGCTACTTCTTCATTGTAGTTCGAATCAGGAAAGTCTTTCTGAAAATTTGTAAACGTAATCACTGCCGCTCTGTAGTTTCTAATTCGATAATAGAGTTTAGCGTTTTCATAGGCTTTTTTCTCAAGTTTCTTACGTAGCTCGCTAATAATTCGTGAACATTCTTCTCTATATTTAGATTGAGGAAAACGGTTCAGAAAGTTTTGAGACGCTACAATCGCCTGATCAGTGTTAGATTGATCAAGATAAGCTTCAGGAGAGTCTTTATACAACGAAAAAGCATACATATACATGGCTTCTTCTACATATTTACTCGCCCCAAAGTTGGTATAAAAACGCTTGAAGTAGTAGGCTGCCAGTTGACGCTGACGCTGATAATAATGGCAGTAGGCATAATATAGATTAGCTATTTCTGAACGTTTTTGCCCTTTTAACAAGGGAATGAGTTCTTCTAATAGTAAACCAGCCCGATAGAAGTCTTTCTTCTCATAGTAAGAAATAGCACCATTGTACTTCTCTTCTACGCTTCCTTTCTTCAACAGTCTTTGGAATCTACTACATGAGGAGAATAGCATGACTATACCTAGGCATGCTATCAATAATTTTTTGTTCCACATTTTACAAAATTATGTAATAAGCAAGAAAATAACAATTTTAATGTTTGATAGTGAGTCTTTTGCCTTTCATTGCTTTCTTACCGATGTAGAGGATATAAAAATATACCCCGTTACGGAGATAATTGGTAGGTATTTTAAATTGAGTGTAATCACTTGTTGCCGGCAAGTGAAATTCTTTGATGTTTTTTCCTAATACGTTCTTCAATAATATTTTAGCGTTATTTACGCTTGCCTTGTATTTTACCATAGTAAAAGAGTCGGCAGGGCTTGGGTAAGCCTCGTGTATTGAAATATTTTTGTCTTCAAATAACAGTTTGCCTTCCTGCGCTATTTGAATCTGTTTATTTAATTTGACCTCAACAAATCGGTTATTATGCGCCATTGTCTGCACTTTTTCCTTAAGTTTTACAGGGTATGGTTTTATGATTGTATCAATTTTGTTTTGATTTTGTGTAGAGTTTATAAAATGTAAACTACTTAATGCATATAATTGGCTACTACCTATTGTTAATAATACACATAAAAATAATCGTAAAGTTTTTTCCATATCGCTGCTCTGTTAATTTGGTTGTCGAAACTTTGTTAGGTACTCATTCTTATGTACCAAATTTTCTGTTGAATGTTTCAACAAATTAACTAAATTTAATAAATTTTACAACTTGCTACAGTTTTTTGTCTCTTTGCCTGAGCATGTCTATTTTTTTTGGTCGTTCGTTTATCCTCCACAAAAACCCTTTGAGTCTTTTATCTGGCTCAGCCAATTCGTGGGGTGGGATGAACTTCCCGTCTGGTTTACTTTTAAAAGTAATGGTTTTCACCTTGTTCTTTTCTTTAAATCTGATGTCTATGTCACTGCATATCACCCGATTCATTCCAGTAAGCAACGTGTCGCCTTCCAAGGCAAAGAAGATACTTTCCCCATTACCCCTTACGTCTACCCGTCTTATTTCACTTTTTTCAAAGAAAGCCTTCATATTGCGTCCTTTGAGTTGGTTAAAGTTGTTGAGTGTATCTTGTTGAATCACAAATGCATTGGTTCTCAACAGCATTCTATGGATTTTGTTATTTGCCATCAACACTCTAATAGAGTCGCCAGATAGTTGGCTTTTTCTATCCCATAGTACAGGATCATTGTACATATAAATAGACGAATCACCAAAGTTATACACCAACGAGTCGCACTTACCCTGAAGCTCTTTTCGAAAAATTTTAGTGTTATGATATGCTTTTAATATCTTCACACTATCTTCTCTATTTTCTTTTTTGGTTCGAATAGAGATCAATGTATCTGCAACTAAATACAAGGTGTCTTTGTTTGATATACTTCTCATCAAAGCTGCACCATATACCTTACTAATTCCTTTTTTGCCCCAAAAACGCCCAATGTCTCCATCTATAATCAAACTGTCTTTTTTAGACGTAAGTCGCGCATTGCCTTTAGCAAACCCTATACGATTGGTATTGTCATAAAACAATGAGTCGCCCTGTAATATATACTCTTCGGTTTCGGCTTTGGGTCTTGCATTGCCTTTGGTTCTAAAGTGAGAGACTTTTGTTTTGGTATTGTACTCTCCCTCATTGGCATAAACAGTTCCATCTTTACTTAAAATCTTGGTTTTACCTCTAAAATAAGCCATTTTAGAAACCATATTGTATTGAATATTGTCTGAAAATATCTCCTGCTTATCTTTTTTACTGACCAAATGTACGTCATTTTTAAAAAACGCCACCTTACTATTGGTATCATAAGTACCTTCTTTGCTGGTGAGTATATTTTCACTATCTACAATTTTGCCTCCTGTGTAATAATGTGCCACCTGACTCACTACATCATAGTCGAGCACTTCTGTAGTCAAAGTGCCTTTTTTATCTACCAACACTACATTACCACTGGCGTTTGCCACTTTTTTGTTCCCATCATAAAACATTGTTCTACTGTTAACTGTGGTACCGTCTGAACCCAACATGCGGGCGTTACCTATGGCTTGTACTGTGTTTTTGGTAATGTTCTGTATAGCAGAGTCACAATAGAGGGTGTTACCCTTATGTCTGATCACTACTTTATCTTTTAAAATTCGAAACTCTTGCCCTCCTTCGGTTTTTCCCTTCAGCCATTTGGCATTGATAATCTCCAAGGGCTCTTCTTTTTCTGTGGTGCTACTTGTATTTCCTTTTTTTTTAGTTGTATCATTTTTAGCAGGGATTGGTTGCGCTTTTTTTGGCGTCACCTTTGGGTCTTGCGCCCACCCTAATTGAATGCTCAACATACACAGGAAAAATGAATAAAAAATTAATGCAAAAAACCTTTGAGTCTTCAATACTTGTTTGTTTTTTTAATCAATAAAAATTTAACTACTATACTTGTGACTGCATCACATAGACACTTCCTTTTTGTTGAGTGTTGCTTTAGCTCCAAAATTTTAAAATTCCTGCAAAAATAAGGAAAAATATAAGGATATGGAATGTTTAATAAATTGATAACTTACATTACACACAAAAAAATATTCAACCCTCAGGACAATATCTTGCTTGCTGTAAGTGGTGGCATAGACTCTGTTGTTTTAACTGACCTTTTTGCCCAAATAAAATCTCATAGCCAGAAGGTAGCAATTGCCCATTGTAACTTTCAATTACGAGGTATTGCCTCTGAAGAAGATGAAGAATTTGTAAAACACCTTGCCCAACACTATGGCATTCCTTACTTTGTCACACGATTTGACACCTATACGTTGGCTCAAGCCCAAAAAGGCTCAATTCAAATGATTGCCCGTAACTTACGCTATGCCTGGTTTGAGCAATTAAGAACAAAAGAGGGGTATCATTACTTGGCCACTGCTCACCACCAAAATGATATGGTAGAGACAGTATTGCTTAATTTGGTTCGAGGTACAGGTATTGCCGGGCTACACGGAATCAAAGCAAAACAAGGACATATCATCCGCCCTATGCTATTTGCTTCGCGCGAAGAGATAGAAGTGTATGCTCAGGAAAAAGGGCTCAAATGGCGCGAAGATGCGTCAAATCAAGACAATAAGTATTACCGTAATCGTTTACGCAATGAGGTGATTCCAGTACTAAAAACAATGAATCCCAACTTGGAAAAAACCCTTAAGCAATCGATAGAAAAGATAAGTGCTGTTGAACGTTTTTTCGAAGCAGAGACGCAACGTATCGAAAAAATACTCACGACAAGCACTACAGAAGCTGTTTTTTTAGACTTGAAAAAACTGGAACCTATAGACGAAAAGTTAATTATACTCTATCACATTCTTAAAAAGTTTGGTTTTTCATACATCCAAACCCAAGACATTTTGGCAGGCATTGCGGGAGAATCAGGTAAACAATTTTTATCTCCAACCTATGTATTAGTCAAAGATCGAAATAAATTAGTGATTACGCCGGCGAAGGTTGAAAAAATTGCTGAAAAACTGCTCTTGACTTCACTTCAACAAAATTCAAAACAATTGTATGCACCACTGCAACTACAGCTAGAGCGTAAAACTGTCACCACTCACTTTAGAATACCCAAAAACCCTTGCATCGCCTGTTTGGATTGGGACAAGCTTAAACTTCCGCTTAAAATAAGACCTTGGCAACAAGGAGACTGGTTTAAACCCCTGGGAATGAATCAACGCAAAAAGCTGAGTGATTTTTTAATTGATCAGAAAGTTCCTGTTAACTTAAAACAAAAGGTGATGGTGGTAATATCAGACCAGGATATTGTGTGGGTAGTAGGTTACAGACTAGACAACCGTTACAAATTAACCAAAGATACAAAAGAAATATTATTAATATCATTGCCTACCTCAACCCAGTAAAACTAAAGGATAATGGTGTCAATACTTGTTCCTTGTCTGAACTTTGTGCATTCAGTTTTGTTCATGCTTTTAAATTCGAAAAACAGAGCCGCTGGTTCTTTTAAATATACATTATGATTAAGCCATTTAGTAAAAGTTATACAAAGGAGCAATTAGAGTTATTCGAGTTTTTGTTGAAAAATAAATTATTTTCTGAGCTTACCTTGAAAGAGTTGTCAGAGTTTTTACCACATTTATATCTGCGTACTTATCAGCAAAATGAGGTAATTTTTTTTAGAAATGACCCAAGCCAGGCACTCTATCTGATAAAAACAGGCATGGTAGCCCTTAAAATAGATGTCAATGACTCATTTGAAACTTTTGCCCACATTCACCCTACAGCATCGGTAGGTAACAACGCTTTGCTTAATAAAACCAAAAGGGTATACAATGCCATTGTTGAATCTGAATCAGCTCAATTATATGTAATTCCTCAGGTAAATATTTTAAGTATTTTTGACAGTAATGTCAAAATCAGGGCAAAACTATATGCTTCACTTGCCGAAATTTATAATAGCAACACTACAAATCTCATGAAGGCATATCAAGCTACTTCGGGCTTTTTTGATTTAGAACAAATGTATAAAAACCTGGAACATGGAGGGTAACGCTGAGTAATAGCTGTTGTAAAGACAATGTATGAGACACATTTTCTCAAAATAGTGTAAGTAAATGCTTTTTTCAACTACTCATTGTTTACAAGTGTTCAAGCATTTACACCAAATTTATCATAAACTATGTATAAACTTACCCCTATTTCGGCAACAGGTAGTTATGTATGCACTCAAAGTGGTGAGCAAACTTTTGTGCTTAAACAAAACCGTTGGACAATGGGTAAAGCCCAGATTACTTGTGCTACCCAAGATGAGTTAGTGATTAAAAAAAAGAGTGCCTTGTCAAGTGTACATCTTATTCTCAAAAATGGCTTTGAAATAGGAAAGATTACCTTTGACTGGAAAATGACTGCCACTATTCGTGTATACCACCCCAATACCTTGTTTATTCTCAGAAAAAAGGGTATAATCAAGCCATATTTCGAATTAATTTGCACCAACCCCAAAATGTCGGTGCTGGCGTTTAAAGGTTGTATGCACTGGCGTAAACTCTCTTATGGGTATAATGTTGAGCTATTGACTTCAGATGATGACTGGTTTGATATGCAAGAGCTGGTCATGTTTGCCGTGTATGCTATCAATAGACGTACAGCTATGTCGGGCAATGGTGGTTAAATCAATATCAAATGATAGGTATAGACATAGGCAGGGTAATTATTAGTGGTGACACTGATGTTCCTGACCAGTTTTTCAGCCCTGATTATCTCAAAGTTCCACAAATTACAGGGGCATTTGAGGCCATCAAACAGATTGTGATGAATTATAAAGCCGAAAATGTGCACCTCATATCAAAATGTGGACAAGTAACCCAGGTACGTACTTTACAGTGGTTGCAGCACTACGGTTTTTTTCAGAACACAGGCTTCACGCAAAGCAATATTTGGTTTTGTGAGGAGCGACACCAAAAACATGCCCTTGCCTTACAAAACAACATTCGGATTTTTATTGATGACCGCTACAGTGTACTAAAACACCTGACTAGTTTAGATCGGCTTTATTTATTTCAGCCGTCAGCACCAGAGCGTGCCGCTTTTGAAGCAGAAACCCAAAAAGATAAGTTTTTTATTGTAAGTGGGTGGAACGAAATCTTAGATAGCATTCTATCGCTTTAAGTACATTACAACAAGCGTTTTTCGTCAAACGCTAAAAAATAAGGATACCCAAGCGAAGTCATGACTAATGATGCATTATTTTGTGAGCATTTTTCGTCCATTAGTTGACAAGCTTTTTTAATATTTTCTTCGTCGAGGTGGCTAAAGGGTTCGTCTAACAATAAGAACTGAAACGGTTGGATCAAAGCCCGGATAATAGCCACACGTTGCCGTTCACCGTAAGATAATAATGCTGCTTGTTTATCGAGCACATGAGTCACCCCTAACAACGCTGCCATGCGTTCTATTTCTTGGGTGGCATCTTCTTTATACAACACTGATTTTACCTGGATATTTTCGCGCCCGGTAAGGTTCATAAACAATCGCAGGTCTTGAAAAACCAGCGACATCTTCTGTTGTCGCATTGTCGCCCACTCTTTGGCCTTAATTTTTGGAATAGGCACCCCATCAATAGACACATTCCCTGTATAGTCGTGGCGAATGCCATACAGTATATGAATAAAAGTTGACTTGCCTTTGCCCGAAGGTGCATACACTTGATAGCATTTGCCTTGCTCGAAGCTCATCGTTGTATCCCAAATTTCAGACTTACCATCCAGCAACCCCGACAAGGGAGCAGGCACTACTTGATTAAGAGTGATTTTCATTGTAATGATATGATAAAGGATTGCACAAAAAAATCAATGATTGTAAGGAGTAGCAACCCTTTACAATCATTGATTTCAAAAACTATCGTGCAGATAAAAACCCAGGTACTTCAGAGAGGTTCATTTTACGAATCATTTCTACTAATGAACGTAGAGAATTTTGGTCTTTGTTAGTAAACTCTATGATTACCTTGGTGTGTGAGATATTCTTCTTGGCAGGAGATGTTTTAATAGAAAAAGACTCTATTGGAGTATCTAGTTTTTTCAATGAAGGGCCTAAACCAAAAGGTACCAAATCCAGGTTTTCTTCGGGTAGTTTTTTAAGAATTTTTGGGGTCAAGTCGGCATACATCGAGAAGGCACTGCTCCTCCCCAGGTCTACAAAGCTTTTATCTAACCTTGCTCCTTTGTTTTCCATGACTGCATCTTTGATAGTTTTGGTCAATGAACCAAACAACATTTTATCTTTTACAAACAAGTAATGGGTATTATCAGCAATTTTAAAAGTATATATATCACCTTTTTTATCTAAATACTTATCAGCCACCAGCTTACCCAACAGTTTGTCCATCGACTCTACATTATTAATGTCTGCTCCTAACAAAAACTTATAATTGGTTTTGGCAATCGTGCGCGATTCCAGGTTACCGTCTTTGTCTACAGTTTGCTCAGTTATATCTTGCTTTTTTATATCTATCAATGCAGCCATTAAGTCACCGCTTAGCATGTCAAACAACTGATCAGCGTCTAATCCCGTTTCCTTCCTCAAAAATGCGCTTACTCTTTTAGTTAAACCAAAGTTGTCTAATATACTTTTAAACCCTTGTATGTGTAACCCTAACCCAAGCAAAACCATGGGTTTTTTAGCGGGCACATGCGACAATAATTTATTGTCTATTTCATTTTTGAATAAACCTTTGTATTGGCTGAGCGCTTCGGTCATATGCCACTTTATATCAGCCACTGCTCTTCCTTTTTCAAACTTGGTAATGCCTATAATGTAGTTTTCTTTGAAGTTGACTCCGGCAAAAGTAAGGTAGTTGTAATAAAATTTGAGGGTGGGATTTCTCTTAAGTTGTTCTACAGTATTGCCCCAGTTGAGCCAGGCAGCTGCATCATAGTCTTGCTTTTCTATCTCTTCAAAATACTTGTTGTTTGCCAGTAATGATTCGCTTTCGGGCTGATCACGTAGTTTGAGCAATTGATCTACCCATACTTTTTCGGTTTTTGGGGCATTGGCGGCCAAGGTTATCACAGCACGGTTTGCCCAACCTACTATTACTTTTCCATCGATGATCGTGTATTTTACACCTTCTGATGACTTTATTTTGAGGGGTTTTTCTTTGCGGTATTTTCTCAAAAAAGAATCGAATTTGCTTTCGTCTTGTAACATGAAAGTAAATCCCACATAATTTTCTTTCTCTTTGCCTTTTTTAGGGTTCCATTTTGCAAAAATATACGCTTTACTATTAAAATCTAATCCTGAGTTTTGAATACGCTTGGAGTCTTTATCCAACAAATCGGTAAAGCTTACCATTTTGGCTGTCATCTTCTTAAGATTCATACAAACCACTGCGGAGGCATCTTTGGGAATAAATTTGTTGTTTTTAGGGGGTTTACCACAACTGCTTAGCACCAAAGTCATCATGACAGCTGCAAGGAGTGAATGTAGGTTTTTTGATTGATAAGTGTTTGTTGAGTTTTGCAAATAACGAAGACTATTTGAGCCATTCAGGATTCTCATAGTGTTGTAAATTTTAAAGTGCAAACTTGATGTCTACAAGTATATGTATTATTTTAATTTTTAAGAAATTTTCAACTCGATTTAGTCTTCGTATGCTTCATTTATTTTCCTTTGCGTGCACTCTTTAGCAAGTCTTTTTTAAATGCATTAAACAAAACTACCAATGCGTTCTCACTTTTGTTCTTAAAATTGATGACGCATTTGCCCTGAATAGTTTTTTTGTCTTCGTTGGTAAAGTACATCCTGATATTATTGATGGCAGGAAACTTAAGATCCCTGAGTATTTTCATAAAAGTAGCCGACTGCCCAAGCTTGCTGGCAAAGTGTGCATTTGTTTGAATAGCACCACTCTTACCCTGCATAAATTGAAGAATTCCACTATTTTGCATGTGTTGATCGTTCAATATACCTGTTCTTAGGCGAGCATTATTGGTAAAATACAGCACTTTGTTTTTTTCAATCATAAACAATTCTTTGTAAAAGGTATAATGTCCTCCATCTTTTTGTACCATACCACTCTGCAAAAAGGTTTTCATCAAACGTTTATACACAGCTTCATTCTCTACTCCTGCTGCTATTACAAAATCAGCTACCGGGCGGGTTTCTTTTTCTATAAAAACCTCCTTGGTATATTCATCTATAATCTTTTTTTCGCGTTCTACCAGGCGTATATCGCTCAAGCCAAACACCAACTCTCCGTTCAGCATATTGGTCAATTCCTGGAAGTTGGTTCCCAGCGATCGTACACTCTTATCTACTCTTGCATATAGTTTTTTATCTTTTAGCAATTGCTTGATCCCTTCCATACTAAAGCTGGTAGCTGCCAACAGCAAAGGGTTGTCTAATGGGATACTATTGACAAGTTTACTTGTAATGGCAGATTTAAATAAATTATTATAGCTCTGTTGGGTACTGTCTCCAGCAAAATAATTTACTTCCATTTCAATTTTACCTTTTTTATAATTGGTAAACACATGGCTATAATTGTCTGTCAGGTCTGCTTTGCTGGTAATTAACTGGATTGTTTTGGTTTTATTCAGTTCAGCCATATTAAGCCACAACCCCATGTCTGATTTGGTTTTCTGAAAAACCTTGAAGTTTTTATTGGCACTGAGCAGCATTTTACGCCCACTCAAGTTGTGTAACCTAAATAGTTCCTCTTTAAGGTTTCGGTTATCTTTCAATTTTACCGAAGTGAGAAATAATAGGTTTTTAGTATTCCAACCCAGTATATTGCCGTTACCCAGCTCCATATATTTCACAGTTTTTTCGACCTGAATACGCGCTGTTTTATCCATTTTCAGAATAAACTCTTCTAATTTTTTGGCGTTATTTAGCGGCAATGCTATGGCAAAATAGCCTTTATTCAAGGCTGTTTTGCCTCCAAATATATAAGGAGTCAAAAAATTGATTCCTGTATTTTTCATTTCTCCAAAGTTGTCTTTGCTTTCATTACCCATCACTTCGCCTAACACTTCATTAATAAAAGCTTTACGACGAGGAATTTTCAAGCCAATTTTTACCATATTGGCTTTGCCTACAAAGGTAGCATTATGAGGAATTACAGTAAGATGGGTAGATTTTGTACAGGCGCTCAGACATACCATTGCCAATAGCAAATAAAACAATGGTGTTTTTATATGTTTTCTATTCATTGTTACTTATATATACAAAATTATTTTTAGGGGATGTCCCTCACGGTTAAGTTATTTGGTCAATGACATCATTGTTTGTAGGGGCTTGATCGGTGCTTCAATCCATTACTCCTTATTTTATATAATAACACATATCGTACGAAACTATTATAAATATGGGTAGTGAACTATTTTTTAACTCTTTTTTATGCAATTTCAAGAGATACCTTGCTATGGATAAAAAGGGAAAAGGCTTTCAGACAACGTTGGACCTGATAGATAGGCAAAGTTACTATTTTGGCAAGTAAAGGTAAGCTTAACTGGGCAAGATTCTACTTTTTTATTTTCAATTCAATCACTATCATGCAAAAAGCCTGGTTGACAACAAGTAATTTGTTGTTAACCAGGCTCAAACATTATTGCTTATTTTGCTTTACGCCTTTTTCGTTCTGCTTGAATTAGCATAAACTCTCGACTACTTTGCCCGGCTACTGAAGTATTTTCGTCTGCACGACGAATCAAGTAAGGCATTACAGATGCTATGGGGCCGTAAGGCACATATTTAGCCACATTGTAACCAGCCTTGGCAAGGTTAAAAGAGATATGATCGCTCATACCAAACAATTGAGAGAAATAAGTATTAGGATCGTCTTTCGCCACACCATATTGATCCATTAGTTGAGTAAGCAGTAAACTACTTTGCTCATTGTGTGTGCCTGCACACAAGGCAATCCGATGACGTTGTTCTACACAAAAAGTAATCCCAGCGTCAAAATCCTTGTCTGACGCAGCTTTATTGGGTTGAATAGGATCAGGGTACCCTTTTTCTTCGGCACGCGCACGCTCTTTCTCCATATAAGCTCCCCGCACAAGCTTGGCTCCCAACCAATAGTTGTTTTGCTCTGCGTCTTTGTAGGCTTGCTTTAAGTTAGCCAACGATGCCACTCTATACATTTGGTAAGTATTGTATATAATGGGCATATCACGATTATACTTTTGCATCATAGTATAAGCGAGCTGGTCTATAGTGTCTTGAATCCAGGTTTCTTCGCCATCTATAAAAATACGCACCTTTTTTTCGTAAGCCTGTTGGCAAACATTATCTATTCTTTGCAGGGCACGTTTCCAGGCTTGCTGTTCGGTTTCAGAAAGTTGATCATTTGCCTGTACTTTTGCCAATAAATCAAAAGAAGCTAATCCGGTGACCTTAAATACACAAAAGGGAATTTTTTCAGGTTGCTGGGCAGCTTTTTCTACAGTGAGGATGGTTTCACGGGCAGTTTGTTCAAAACTTTCCTCGGTTTTTTCTCCTTCTACCGAATAGTCCAGTATTGTCCCTATATTAAATCTGGCAAGGGTGTCAATGGTTTTTTGAGAGTCTTCGATGCTTTGCCCTCCACAAAAGTGGGCAAATACGGTATTTTTGACTGCCCATTTTACTACAGGCAAGCGGAACTTGAATGCCCATTTTACAAATCCAGTACCGGTTTTAACCATCCAGCGACGGTTCATCATAGCAAATAGCCAGTACATCTTACGTAGTTCTTTGTTTGACTTATGAGCAAACGCAACAGAAGTATCTTCAAATGATAATACTTGGCCTTGTTCCTTCGATCGTGTGATTTCCATTGTTAAATGTCTCAAAAGGTTTAAGTATGTAAAGATCAGTCAAATTGCTGACTAAAAGAACGCTTTGTAATATTTTCACGTAAAAAAACCTCTCTTTAATGTCCAAACAATTACTCTACAATATATTATTAACTTATCATAGTATTTTTTTAACTACACTGAACTATCGTTCATAAAATGACAGCTTGAACAAGTTGTTTGCTTTATTTATTTAAACCATTGAAAAAAAGTGTTAACCGTACACCTTCTCCATTTTATGATCCGTCTCTGAGTGGCCATTATCATATTGATGAGTAACAGTATCGCTAATGGTATACCCTGCTTTTTTATAAAAATTAATTGTCTCTTTATTGCCTATATTCACAAATAAGTCTACCTGGTTTGCCCCTTTTTCCTGAGCCACTTTATCTACAAACTCTAAAGCTGCCTTGCCTAGTTTTTTACCTCTAAACTTCTTCAAAACATACAATTTACTTAGGTGAATACGATCACTCAACAATTGTATACCCAAATACCCGGCGACTTGACCATTGAGCCACAACAAATAGTACTGGTAATGTGCTTCATTAATTTGCCTGGCAATGACGTGGGTTGTTTGAAAAGTAGTCAGAAAAAAATCTACATGAGCTGGCGGCACAATACCCTGATATACTTCGGGCATAATCTCTCTGGCCAGCTGTTCTATGGTTTGGTAGTCTGCAGTAGTTTTTGCTTGTTTTAACTCAATCATGATTGCATTTATTTTGAACCTCAACGTCTTTTTGGTGCAAAACAGACCAACAGTAAGTAGCAGAAAGTCCTTAGATACCGATGTATATCGGTGCCACAAGCAAGAACAACTTGCTCATCATAAGTTAGTTACACCTACTTATTGGGTATATTTAATTCTGCCTTAGTACTTATTATACAAGTGTTTTCACCATTTTGTACTCTTTTTCTATGTATCCATCACCATAGTTGTTATCGAGTGTTTCTACAATAGTATAGCCTAATTTTTTGTATACTTCAATGCTACCTGTGTTTTGTATGTGTACAAACAAATCTATGGAATTTAGCCCCTTTTCTCTGGCAATTTGGTCTATAAATCCCAATGCTGTTTTAGCTAGTTTTTTACCTCTAAATTCTTTGAGCACATATATTTTGCTTAAGTGAATATGCTCAGCGTGAAACTCAATGCCCAGATAACCACCTACTTTTCCCTGAAAAGACAATAAATAATAGGCATAGTTTTCTTCATTTACTTGCCTCGTAATGGCTTCAACTGTTTGGTAATTATACAGAAATGACCTGAGGTGGTCAGGCTTCACTATTTCCTTGTATGCTTCAGGCATTACTATATGGGCTATTTGCTCTATTACCTCAAAGTCTTCCTTGGTTTTTGCTTGTTTTAATTCAATCATTGGAACCTGTTTATCAAATGCTTTTTACAAAATCTTTAATTATACCTGGCTTTTCCCAATCATTCTTTACTTTCAGCCAGTTGGTACGTAATTAACGGTGGAATATTTAAGCTCAAAAAACAATATATGCCTATTGTTGCTTATATTCACCAAGTATTTATTACAATAATATTTATACACTTGGTTTTTACTTTACACAGATTATGCGTGAATTTGTAAAATGCCTTATTTTTGTTTTTTAATACAAAGTAGAGCATTCATAATATCATATAATCTATACTGTTTTTTATTAAAGTTTAATCAATAAAACTTCAAAGCTCTTGAAAAAAGGTTATAATCACCCCAAACAAGTAGATGAAATACTCGATCAGCAGATCAATACTGCCATTCATGAGTATCACAGGTCGAACTTCAGGTTGCTCATGTCTGCTTTTTCTGCGGGTTTAGAAGTGGGCTTTAGTGTATTTTTAATAGGCGCTTTATATTCATTGTTTCATGGGGAGGTAAGCGGAGCCACCCTGCATATAATACTGGCTTTTGCCTACCCCATAGGATTCATTTTTGTAGTCATAGGCAGGTCAGAGTTATTTACTGAACATACCACCATGGCTATTTTACCTGTGCTCAATGGTAGTTCTAACCTCAAGAGTTTATTGGTACTTTGGGGCATTATTCTTACTGGCAACCTTACAGGTGGCTTTTTATTTTCAGTGTTATTGGTAGATTTTACTACAGCAATGGACATTATCAAGCCTGAAGCCTTTACTTACCTTGCCGAGCACCTTATCCACTTTCCATGGAATATTATCCTGGTGAGCGCCATATTTGCCGGATGGCTCATGGGTTTGTTGTCTTGGTTGGTGGCTTCGGTAAGTGATTCTATGAGCCGTATTATAGTCGTAATACTAGTAACTGCTACTATTGGCATTGGAGGTTTGCACCACTCTATAGTGGGTTCTATAGAGGTTTTTTCGGGTATGTTGGCCAGTCCAAAAATCACTTTTGCCGATTACCTCTCTTTTGAGATATGCTCGATTGTGGGCAATGCCATTGGCGGGGTTTTCTTTGTCGGGATTGTAAAATATGGGCAAAGAAGTGACAAAATCGAAGAGTAGACAACCTTCCATATATAAAGAAAGGCGCATGCTTTTGGTACACGCCTTTCATTTTATTCACCAAAATATTCTACCAGAACTTAAGGCTTTTCCAAAGTTTCTTTACCACTTTGTCTACTTCCTTGCTCGCATAACCAGCTCCTTTCAAGGCATCTTTGAGCCCACTTTTGCCCAATTTAAATGACTTTTTAAGGTATTTACTGGTATCTTTAGTGCTTAGTTTATAGGCATTTTTCAATACTTTACCCACATCTTTGGCACTCTTACCTATGTCTTTCAACGTTCCGGCGGCTTGCTCAGCAGATTGTCCATATACACTTTTCAACGCGCCCCCTACTTCTTCTACACCCACTCCGGCTTTATCCAATACTTTTGCCATGTCTTTGGCTGATTGTTTATAGCTCGACTTCATGACATTGGCTATTTCGTTGGCACCTTTGCCAATTTTCTTAAAAGTTTTGGCGGTATTTTCAGCGCTGAGCTTGTATACTCCTTTCAACATATTACTCATGTCGTGGTTGCTAATACCTGCTCCGTTCAATAAACGTAGGGCTTGCTCAGCGCTTTGCTTATAGGTGTTTTTCAATGCATTACCTATGTCACTGGCACCCTTACCTATACTTTTAAAGGTATTGGTAAAGTCTTTTGCTGACATTTTAAAGGTGTTTTTCAACGCTTTGCCTATTTCGCTGCTGCTTACGCCTATGCTTTTCATCATATTGGCGGCTGTTTTACCACTGTAGCGGAACCCAACTTGCAACGCTTTGCCTATAGCCTCGCCTCCTTTGCCAATGTCTTTCATTGTTTTGGCTACGTCTTTAGCCGATTGTTTATAAGCATAACGCAAAGCTTTGCCCACTGCACCAGCATCAACACCTACCGAATCAAGCGTTTGCGCTACTTGCTTGGCTGACTGCTTGTAGGCAGACTTCAGCCCTTTGGCAATAGTAGTCGCATCTTTGCCAATAGACTTCAGAGTTTGTGCCACTTGTTTAGCCGATTGCTTGTAGGCAGACTTCAACGCGCCAGCTACTGCTTCAGGCGACTCTCCTACTTCGTCCAGTATCTTGGCCACGTCTTTGGTACCAGTATTGAAAGCATTTTTCAGGTCTTTAGCTATTTCATTTGCTCCGGCTCCCAAGTCTTTCATAATAGGCGCAAAAGCCTTGGCGGTAGTGCCATACACCTTCTTAAAAGCTTTTCCCATTTCTTCAAAGCTCTCACCAGCTTCGTGCATCAATTCGGCAGCTTCTTCTACACTTTTCTTATAGCCTTTACCCAATACTTTGGCCACCTGTTCGGCACCTTTGCCCATTTCAACAAAACCATCGCCTATGGCATTCATCCATTCTTCAGCAGTGTCAAACAACTCAGTTACAATTTGCTTGATCTCGTCAAACACCCATTCGCCTGCCTTTTTCATATCGGCATTGGTAGCCTTCAGCTCTAGCTTAAAGTTGTGTTTGATGTCTTGCAGTTTAAACCCTCCACTAAAGTTTACAAAAGCTTTTTTGCCGTCGTAGCCCAATTCCAGGTCAGCGTCTACGTTCAGGTCTATTTTAATCTTCCCCATATCGTCTACCACATCTCCCAAAAACCCTAACTTGGCAAGGTCTATTTTACCCTCAAATTTAAGGGTAAAGTCCCCACCTGCGCCAAAGTTTTTAACCGACTCAAAGTGTCCATTGATGAGCGACTCCATAAACACTTTACCAGAAAACGCCTTGCCTGGTATTTTGATGTCAACAGTACGACTTAAGGCAAAAGCAAAACCATTTTTGGTAGCTTTCACAAAGCTTTCAGACTCTAGTCCCAGTAAAAATAAGCGTCCACTAAAGTACAAATGAGGAGGGCGCAGTTCCGGGTTTTTGAGTTCGTTTTGAAAGAAAGTAGACACTGAAAAGAAAGGCCCCGACTTACCTTCTACGTCTGACAGTTCAAAGAAATTTTTATTATAAATCACCAGCGGCTTATTGAGATAAGACTGAGCTGCCACCCCTTTGTTGGTGCGTATGTCTATTTGAGTGCTCCACTCTAAGCCTAACACTGACAGCGTGCCACTCATAAAATAGCCCTGTGGAAACACCAACGTACCCATTTGTGCACCAGCTGGTGCCAGATAAATTTGTGGGTTCAATGACACACGCAGGTTTTTGCCCACTTTTTCTATTTGATAGTGGCGCATATTATTGGGCATATCGGTCAGGCTCCACGACTTGCCCGGTTTGTTTACTACAAACAAAGCAGAGGTTTCGGTAGAGGGCACCGACACTGTGCCATAGGTTTGGAAAGCCGCCGATATGGCAGTCAAATCCTGGTCGTTAAAGTTATCAGTCTCAGTGAGAGGAATATCAAAAGGGCGATTTCCTTTGACTTCTATGCCATCCAAAATGCCCTCTATGTCGTCAGGGATGTCAGTCTGGGCAATGGTTTCGGCAATATCTCCCAAAGATAAATCGCTGATTGCCCCAGCAAGCAAACTTTTAGAAGGGTCAGTGGAGTCGAACAATACAGCAATAGAACTAGTAAAATCGGGCAAGTTGATGGTGCCCGCAATACCCAAACTTGGAATACCGCCCCAATTGAATCCTAAAGCCAAGGCAAGGTTGCTCAACTGCAAATCGCCAAACTGAAGGGTGCCTTTCATGCTTCCAGAAAAGAAGAACCCTCCCTTTACTAAGCTCATTGCCACATCAAACTGACACATTTCGCCCTGAATTTTCATTTGCAACATTCCGGCAAGGAATAGCTCAGGGGTGCCGTTATTCATGGCGAAACCAAACTTTGCCTGAAGCGGATGCTTGCTCATAAGCTCGGTAGTATAACTCACAAACAAACGGGTGTCTTTAGAAGGATTTTGGCCCACCTGAAGTGTTACCCCTAGTTCAGGGTCAAGCCCTAAAACTTGCTTGAGTAGCTTCATTTCCTTCTTTTTAGTATCTATCTTCCACTTGGCGTATACGTTCAACCCAGCCACCAAACCTCCTGCCTGAGCAGGCATTGGAATGTTGGACGAGGTAAGCGCAGGGTTAGCAAATTGCTCCATTCCAGGAAACTTAAAAGCAGCATCGCTATAGCTTGCCAACACCAAGGTAAAGTCTTGTAAGTCTGCTACTTTCTCGAAGGGTTCAAGAAAACTCATCCCAGGCAATTTAGACGGTTGAGCATCTAACAAAGAAAGTCCTCCGGCAACTCCCCACTTCCCCTCTACTTTTTTTATTTCGAGCGCAAAGTAAGCATCATCTTCGTAGCGGGTGCCCATTTGAAAAGCCATTCCTCCACTGTCTTTCTTAAGCAAAACAGAAGAGTTGTAGAAAGTCATATCAAAACCACTGGGCAACGATAGTTTTTCCTTGGATAGTTTGCCCACTAACTCTTTAAAATTTAGCTCATCACACTCAGCTTTTATCTTAAAGTCACCCGGAATGGCATAAAAACCCTTAAGGCGTATATTTTTGCCAATGCCTACTTCTCCTCTGAAACTCCCTCCTATTTTGCCTGTTTTAGGTATTTTCAGGTCAAAACGAATATTAGAAAACGTAAGCTTTTGTGGTCCCAGGTCTAGCGACCAACTGTCTGGTTTTTCCATCAAACCACCCGAAAACGAAATAAAATTGCCCATAGACACCATCAACACTAAGTCGTTTACTGCCATATTGGGCAAAGCAGGTATTTCAGGGGCAAACTTTTTCATTAAGCTTCTTATAGGCAGAGTTTGCGCTTCGCCCAATCGCATAGAAATAAGGTAAGCATCGCGGCTATTGGCTTCGAGGTCAATCTCTACCCCTTCTATTTCAGTTTTACCCCAAAAGCCAGTCTCAAATTGAGGGTTGTTAAATGGATTGTTTACGGCAAAACGACATCCAAGCTCGTTTACCACAATATGGTCGTCCCATATTTGCCAATTAAGGTTTTCCATCGCCACCTGTACTGCAAGGTAGCCAATACTAAAACCACTGTTGCCATAACTAAACGAGAAGCCCAGGTTGGTCAACTCCAGTTTTTTTAAGGCATTGAGGGGTTTGGTCATTATATCAGGCAACGTATCGCTCAAACTATTGTCACCTCCCGAAATATCGGCAAGGTCAGTAAGATTACCTACCGACACTCCCTCACATAAAGCTTCTACTGCAATAGTTTCATCACTTATTTCTCCTACAATGTCTAGGGTAATGTCGGCTTTGGGCAGGTCAAGTGTGGCTGTATATGCAGCAATTGGCTGATAGCTCTTGCCCATATTTTGCCACCCCAGTTTTAAAGGTGTATATATTTGGTAAATACTGTTTGTGAGCTCTATCCCTCCCATTGTCATATCTATGCCCAGATCAACATGCAAGTGAATTCCTGGCAACTTATTGCCCGTGAGCCAGGGAAACCCTCTCCTACTGGCTACATTTCGTTCGAGCGCAGGGTTATACATGTATTTTTCGTCGGAGGGCACATTGATAAAACCGGACACTGTCAAGGCATCCATTTCGCCCAAACTATTCTTTAAAATGCCCAGTTGCGCTGGTGGCTTCATTATACCACCAAAGTTTACCCCAGCATCCAAGTCGAGCCCCAGGGAAGTGTCATACCCAGCGTGAGAAGCTACTACAAAAGAGGCCTCTTTAAACTTCAGATCATCAAGCAAAGAACCCGATGCTGCTGACGCATCACCAAAAGCAGGCAATGTTTTAAACGAATCGCTAAACTTCCAGAAGCCAGAGGTTTTGCTGGCATCAATGAGCATATATTTCAATACAGCCCTTATCTCACCCTCAGCATCTACTGCAAAAGAAGCTGTTAAGGGCATACTCGGCACGTTCATAAAACTTGATACACCTGTAATAGTGACCAACTGTAGTTGTTCGTTGGTTTCTATACTTGCCTGGTCAATGGCAATGACACTCCCTTCTTTGAAATAGACATTCTTTAAGAATGCATCAAAGTTGTCGGTAAGTTTACCAAGCGGCAGATTAATCTGACCATTATGTGGGGTTAATTGGTTTACAAGCTCCGAAAAACCTGTGGCTACCATTATATCTTGTGTTTCCATAGTTAGTTTGCGATTAGCCTACCACAGTAGGTTCTTTGTAATGTTTTCTGAAAGGATTGTTTTTAGGATTAGAAGCAATGATATATTGCAAATATTTATCTTCGCCCAGGTCTTTAGCCCAACCAGGGTTCAAGCCTACCCTAAAATTTGCCTTCACTGCCTTGTCTATCAAGCCTTTAAACTCTCGCTTGACCGTTTCATAATCTCCGTTGCCATCTATGGTAATAATTCTGCTTTTATAAGCAGTGGCCACCTCGTTGTTATCGGGCAAAAAAGCAATAAAAGGATAGTCTACATCATCTATTTTTGGGCGACCAGCCTCATCACTATGGTGTACCAGGTTGCCCATATTATACCCGCAGTTTTTTTTGAACTTTTCATTCAATATATTTTTAAGTAAAGAGAGGCGGGGAGTAATATTGCCCACCTCTGCATCTTCGTGCACTTCGGTGGCAGAGTAACTAAAGAGGGTAAGGGTAGCCGCTGGACGCATATCCATTTCTCTGGACATCAACTCCAACTCCTCAGCCTTTTCGGGCTTTCCATCGAGTTTGTATTGCGTCATTTGCTGCTGTACCAAAGTGCGGTCTGCCCACACCGAAAACAAGTCAAAATCGGCAGTCGTAGCGTATAAATGAATAACTCTGTCGCTCATATAATCATCCATATTTACTTTTTTAAAGTTAGGATCAACAAATGACTTGACAGGTAAGAATACGGCTGGTTTTTCGGGAACGGTGTAGTATACCTCCCAGAGTTTGGGCAATGAGGTATTGACAAAAGCACTTTGCCAACTTGTAAATTCGCCCGAAGTACGCAAGAAACGTTCTTTGAGGTAAAAACGGTAACCTGAAGCTTCCTTGACATAATCGCCCTTGACGTGGGTCATCAATGGAGAAAACTTGTAACAGGTGGGGGTCAAATCACCCAGCTTATTCATTTCACGAAATAGCTTCAAACCTGAATCTTCGGGTATTTCTCTTAGCAACCTTAAGTCATTGATGAGTTCCAGACGGCGCGCTTCCGAAATCACCACTTGAGTGGATTGTGCCCCAGCTTTGAACGCTTTTTTAATGCTTTTTTTCTGGCTATTTTGTCCGTCTACAGTAAGCCCAGCTTTGCTAAATAGTGGATGAGTGTTTACAAAACCTGCCATAGGGCCCCAGTTGCAAGACTTGGCTTTATTATGAAAGCCCTTAGAAGCGTACCCTTCTTCTATAAGCTTAGTGGCATATTTACCAGGTGCTCGTGACATGATAATGGTTTTTTGTTGCTCAGCAGCATCCAAAAACTGTCTTCCATGACACTCAGGCATGCCTACTGCTTTAAGTGCATTGTCTCCTATTTGCATCAATAAATTTGTTTAAAGTTTGTTGATTATTTTGTGATTGAGTCAGACGCCTTCCCTAAGAAATACTCTCAAGGTCAGGTCATAAAAAAAGCTTCTCAGAGATACTTTCAGGAACTGAAAGCACTACCATAAGAAGCCTGATATATTGCCATTGGCAAACCAGTGTTTACCAAAAAAATTATACTAATTAATGAATAGTTAATAATACAACCATTTACCCAAAGTTGCAAAACAATGCATTTGAAAAGAAAGAAAATATTGTATGTATGGCTGTGTTTTGGTGGTTGTACTAAATAATATAACCACACAGGTATGTCAGGCAACAGCCTGGAGGGAGTATAAAGGTTAGGTTTGTTTTAAAAGTATAAAACAAGGCGATAGAGTTTATAATAGTTTTTTTGAAAAAAATATAGGGGAAAAACAGTTTTTTGTATCTTTTTTGGATAAAAGCTTACTCAATACAGCTGGTTTTGCAAATATGTCTTAAGTTTATCATATTCATTGCCAGGCTTTGCATCATAACTTAAGTTTTTTTAATGACTCACGCTCTTGCTACATATACCTCATTATGGCTTATTGCTGCATTATTGCTGTTAAATATACATTTGCCTTTTGCCCAACCTACTGCGACAAGCGAGTCACTACTTACCCTTAATAACCCTGATTTTGATGATTTAGATCTTGCACCTTACCTTCAAGTACTGGCTGACCCTACCCACAGATTATCGTTTTCTGATATTAAACATCAGTACAACCACCAATTTACTCCCCTTCAGAGCTACCAACAGCCTATCAACTCAAGCTATACTTATTGGGTGAAACTGAAAGTGCACAATACCAGTATTCGTTTTATTAAAGGCTTTTTATATTTAGGGGTCAATGATACTACCCATGTGTATGTATACGATCATCAGGCAGCGGCTTTTCAAGACAGGCAAAGTACTGGGGTCATGATTGACTTTAAAGACCGATTGCATGGGTTGGGTAACTGGTACGATCAACTTGCCGAAGTACGCCTGACTCCTCAGGGTTTGTATACCATCTATTACAAAATACACAACCACTCTTCTCAGGCTATAGATTTTCAGGCCAAGCTAGTAACCGATCAAAGTCAACAAGCCCATAACAAACGACAAAATTTTACGCAAGGGGTATTTCATGGCTTTTTTTGGCTTATTTTTTTCATTGCCATGACCGTTTTTATTAGTACCAAAGAGGTAGTTTATCTGTTATTTGCCTTACAAACTATTAGTTTTTCTATAGGCTACCTCCCTAGTTATGGGTATTTGAGCTTCATAAGCAACAATAACATTCATGATTACATTATATGGCTGATAGCAAGTCAATTAGCAGGTATTTCTTATATCCAGTTTATGCGGGTAGTGCTTCATACTCGCCAATTATCAAAGTATATAGACTATGCCCTGGTGTTGATGATTATCACCCGTTTAATGGCCTTGTTCATTAGTGGAATATTACTTTATCAGTACAAGCACGCCGTGGCTACCAACATGTTGTCAATCATCAACCTGGCAAATATGGTCGCAGGCATCACAATAATAGTGATTGTTTATAATAAGGGAGCCACTTTTGCCAAATATCTGCTGGTGGGTAGTTTTTTGTTTTTGGCCGGTTTAACCCTTAACAGTGTAGCTTCACTAGGGCTTATTACTGATATTGAACCAGGTTTATTTTTACAGGCAGGTATTTTGTGGCAAAACATTATGTTTGGTGCTGGATTGGGACACAATATTTACCTTAATTTTAAGAAAGAACAAGAAGCTCAGCTCAAGATTCTCTCACTGGAAAAGAATGCCAAAAGAGAACTGGAGCAAAAAGTAGCAGAACGTACTCAAGAACTCAAGAAGGCCAACAGTGAGATACTGACCCAAAATGAGGAGCTACAACAACAACAAGAGGAGGTATTGACCCAACAAGACTTTATTGCAACCAAAAACAAAGAACTTGCCCGTACCAACCATAAACTAGATAGCAGCATCAGGGCAGCCAATAATATTCAGCAAGCTATTTTGCCTCACCAGAGTAAGTTTGACCAACTCCTCAACGACTACTTTATCATCTATCAGCCTAAAGATGTGGTATCGGGCGATTTTTACTGGATCAATCCTATCAAAACTCACCCACATCAAGACACTTTCCCTCGCCCTGCCAACCCTTCGGTGCTCAGCCATACTCATAAGGTAGTGTTGGCGGCAGTAGATTGTACCGGGCACGGCGTACCGGGTGCTTTTATGTCTTTGATTGGGCACATGTTGCTCGATCGAATTGTAAATATTCTAAAGATTACTAATCCAGCAAAAATCTTGACACGCCTGGATAACGAAGTATTGAATATATTAACCAAAAATGGGGTACATAGCGATGGAGGAATGGATATGTCTATAGTAGTAGTAGAAAAACTACCTGATGGGCAAACCCAAATCGATTTTGCTGGTGCTAAAAGCCATTTGGTTTATGTTGACGCAAATGATGCTACCCTTCAGGAAATAAAAGGCAGTAGAAGGGCCATAGGCAGAGAAATAAAACACCCTCTGGGCTTTGAGAACCACCGCCTTACCCTGCCTGCCAATAGTTTGCTCTACCTCAAGTCAGACGGCTTTACTGATCAAAATAATGTCAAAAGACGAAAGTTTGGTACTCGTCGTCTCAAACACACCCTGGCAAAAATACATCACTTGCCTTTGCTTGAGCAAAAAGTATTTTTAAACACGCTGCTAGAGCGCTACATGCGCGATACCGAGCAACGTGATGATATTTTATTGATTGGAGTAAGGCTATAATAGACTCTCTTGTATAATACCCCAAAACATGGCTATACCTGTAGGTAATATTTCGTCTGGAAAGTCATAATCTGGATTGTGTAACTGTGGGTGATGCTCGCCTGCCCCTAATCCAAACAATGCGCCTGGATAACGTTCAGTAAACTGCCCAAAGTCTTCTGACCATTTCATAGGTGCAGTTACCTGTTTCAACTCCAGTTCGTTGCTTTCGGCTACTTTTTTAATCGTTTCTACACAAGCTGCGTTATTCACTGCGGCAGCAAAGGATTCGGTCCATGCTATTTCAATGCCTAAGTCATATTTTTGAGCAATGGCTTGAGCCTGGCTTACTGCCTCATTGGTAAGTTTTTGCATGTCTTTGTTTGAGAAAGTACGCAAGGTAGCCCTTACCTCAGCATAGCCTGGAGTAGTACCAAAAGCTATTTCGCCCAATAGGGCATGGACAACTGTGATAAGCGTGAAATCTTCAAAACTATGGGCTTTGGGCAAACCATCCAACATTTGCACAATAGCTGCCATTGCCAATGCCGGGCTTTTACCATCTTGAGGCTCGGCTGCATGCGATGTTTCTCCTATAAGTCTAACAATCAAGCCTTTAGATGCTGCACAAAAAGCACCTGGTTTTACTAATATTTGATGTAACGGGCTACCTGGCAGATTGTGCAGTGCAAACACATAGTCGGGCTGAATTGCTTTAAATTTTTCGTCGTTTAACATTTGCAAAGCTCCCTCTCCGGTTTCTTCAGCAGGCTGAAAAAGTAAGCTTACCTTGCCCCTTGGCAAATCTTGTAAAAAAGGCGCCAACCCAGCCACTATCGTCATGTGCCCATCGTGCCCACACTTGTGTCCCACTCCTTCGCTGATAGACTTATGGGCAAAATCATTGATTTCGGCTATAGGCAAGGCGTCTAACTCACAACGAATCAATACATGTTTGCCTGGCTGAGTTCCTTCAAAAGTGGCCACTACACCAGTGCCTCCTACTTGCTCTAGCAATTGCTTGGGCGAGTATTTTTTGAGAAAATCAACTACTCGTTGGGCGGTTTTATACTCTTGGTTTGACACTTCCGGGTATTGATGCAGGGTTTTGCGAAAGTGACTGAGTTGAGAGACTGAAAGTGTTTCGGATACTGTATTCATCTTTTTGTAAAATAGTTTGATTGAGTAACTTTTGGTAATGTGTATTATAAACATATTAAGCCCTTAAGCAAAAAATGGTTTTGTAAATCATCACAAAACCATTAAAAAAAACAAAAAGCAACCTTAAAAATCTATAGTACAATTAGGTAGTCGTTTTTGAATTTTTTTCAGTTTTTTCTTTGAAATAGGGTTGCCTTCCAACACTAAATATTCCAGATTGGGCAGGTTTTGAATCTCAGCAGGTACATCGGTGAGCTTATTATTGATCAATGACAAGGTGGTGAGGTTGGTAAGCTTGCCTATAGACTTAGGTAACTTGGTGAGTTGATTGTCGTTGAGCGAAAGTACCTCTAACTGTTCAAGGTTACCCACATTTGCGGGCAATGCCGTCAGTTGGTTGCTGTCTAAAGCCAATGATTTAAGCTGGGTAAGCTTAGTAATTGCCATAGGAAAAGTAGTGATTCTATTATGTGACAAGTTAATGTCTCTCAGGTTTTGAAGTTTGCCAAAACCAGGTGGCAAACCAGTAAGTTTGTTATATAATAGGTATAAATCTTTGAGGGTTTTGAGTTGAGCAATGCTTGCGGGCAAAAAAGTAAGGCGGTTGTGCGACAAGTGAAGTTCTTTGAGGTGCTCTAGTTCGCCTATGCTTTCGGGCACTACAGCCAGGTGGTTGCCGTCTACCGAAAGGTACTTCAGGTTTTTGAGTTGACCTATTTCTTCGGGTATGCTTTGCAAGCGATTCGATTGGGCATCGAGGTATTGTAGGTTTTGCAACAAGCCAATGCTTTCGGGCAGCACTGCGAGCTTGTTTTTGTTGAGATAAAGACTCTTCAGGTTTTGTAGTTTGCTTATGCTTTCGGGCAACTCGATGAGGTCGTTGTGCCCCAGATTTAAAATACCCAAATGCTTCAGTTTACCTATGCTTTCGGGCAAAACAGTCAGTTGGTTATGGTCAAGCCATAAATCTTCCAGATGGTTGAGCTCACCTATGCTTTCAGGTAACTTCGTAAGGTGGTTATGGTTAAGCCAAAGCTCGTGAAGTTTTTTCAGCTTACCTATGCTTTCGGGCAAAGTATGCAAGTGATTGTGATTGAACCAGAGTTCTTCGAGCTGTTGTAATTGATCAATTGTAGAAGGCAACACCTCTATCTTGTTGCCCGAAACCCCCAACACTAACAAACCAGGGAGGCGGTCAATGCCTTTGGGTAAACTGGTGAGTTGTTGATTGCTTATATTGAGTTTGTGTACGGCTTCAGGATTTTTAAGGGCGTCTTTCATAGACTTATACCCTTTGTATTTTTGTGCTTGGGCAGCAAACATAAATACTATTAGAAAAGATAAAGAACAAAAGAATGTTTTCACGGGAATTGTCATTGGTTTAACACAAAAAAAATACATCTGGCAACCCTTACCAGATGTAGATTTCTTTTTATGTACAATAAAAGCACCAATTTGGCTTATTCCAGCATTTTTCCTGTTTTTGGTGAACATTGTGCCGTTATCACTTTGCCAGGAATTACATTATAGAGGTGGTTATTTTTTCAAATGCTTTACCTGCGCTTTAAGTCTTCGTCAAGACAAATACGGAATAAAACGCCTAAAAAAGCGGGTACTCATAAGCATGAAACAATGGCTATCTTGGTATGTTTACCCAAAGCTTAACTCTTCTCTATCTTTTTTTACGCCTTTTTGATAAAAAGCATCTTTTTCAATGTCATAAGTCAATGCCATAGTATTTAAAGTTTCTTGAACGGTTTTATTGTCGCCTCTGGTGGTGTCCCCACAACTGGATCAAATCAAAGGGCGAGATTGTTAACCCTCAGAAAAAAGTGACAAGCCCATTAGATACGCTCCTGCTTGCTTATTGTTTTGGTTTAGAGCTGCTCAACTTGTTCTTTGTTCAAATTGGTAGCCTTCATAATATCTTCGGTAGAAAAGCCTGCTTTTTTCATGTTCAGCGCAGCTTGAAGTATGCCCTTTTTTTCTCCTTCTTCAATTCCTACCTTTCTACCTTTTTTTACGCCTTTTTGATAAAAAGCATCTTTTTCAATGTCATAAGTCAATGCCATACAAAAACTTATTTGATCTGATCCGCAATTTTTTGTACCTCTTCTACAGTAATTTTTGTGAGGTAGGCTATTTCCTGTAAGGTCATTTTACCTGACTTCAACAAGCCAATGGTGAGCTCTAACTTCTCTTCTTGCTTGCCTTTTTTCACCCCTTTTTGATAAAAAGCATCTTTTTCAATGTCATAAGTAAGTCCCATATATTCTAATGTTTGTTCGGTTTCAATAGTTAAATTTCTTAGTCGGGCAAGTATAGCAAGTTGCCTGATATACTTTTGTAACGTACCAGGGTCATCAATTAGTTTGATAAGTTTTGAAATTATTTGTTTCAAAACTTGTAAAGCATCTGTCTGCCGAAAATCGCCCAGCACCGCCAGCAAGACTTCTTCTGGTATTTCAGATTCAAGCCATTGGGTATAACTGACTTGCCTCAAGTCAAGCAATTCAAACCCTGTAAAAATCTCTTCTGGCTTTAGGCGAGTACGCATTTTGGGTGGCTTGCTGCCCACATAAATTACAAACTGGCGCACAGGAAGTTTATATTTTTGTTGCAAAATAGCAAAATACAGCTGCATTCGCTCTGCCATCCCCTGTTCGTTGGTGGTCTGGAACTCCAGCTGAACAATCATTTGCTCGCCTTGGGGTGTAGTGATTTTTCTCAAAAAATCAGCTTCTCGCTCTAGGGTTGTTTGCAACTTATCCTTGAGTTCTTCGCTGCTTGCTACTTCTATACCTAAGTGGATTTTACTCAAAGACAAAAAGTATTCACCTATACCCTCCTTAAGTATTTTGTCATATTGATTGCTCATATCTTAGCTTTTGATTATTCAAAGCTAATAAAACCATATTTTCTATGAACAATAAATTAAACATTTTGTTTAATTATTTTTTTTCACTAAACTTACTGAGCACACGGTCAAAACCAAATAGATATACTAAAAATATAAAATTGGACAACAAAATGATTGACAAATGGATTAATAAGCCTAATCTTTGTCATTAGAACTTTAACTCAAACAAGGTCTATTTATAACATGTTAATTATCAACTATTTAATTACAATAAACAAAAATAATTGACACACGTTATAAATTAATTGATCTATTCATTTCCAAACTTGTTGAACAATGGCAAAACAAAAAAAGACTGAAAAAGAAAAATCGGCAAAAGCAACTGTAACAAAACCCACAGCCAAAAAAGAAGCGACTAAACCAGCTCCAAAGGCGAATACTGCAAAAGCAAAACCCACAGCGAAGAAAGAAACTGCTAAACCAGCTCCAAAGGCGAGTACTGTAAAGACAAAACCCGCAGCGAAGAAAGAAACTGTCAAACCAGTCAACCAAGCTATAGCTGAAAAAACAAGCAATACAGTTTTTATAGGTTCTATCAATGATATAGTAGCTGTTCAGCCTATCACAAATATTTTAAGCTTCAGCTTCTCGACCAATATCCTGGAAGATATTTGTAATGTAGCACAAGGTTTAATCCATAAAGAAGAAAGCGTTACACATACGATAAAGCAGGTAGCCAATACTTTGGCTTAAGCACAAAAAAGGGGCTGTATCTACGAATACATCCCCATTAGCTTCTTTTATTTTTTATATCACATCTTTATTAATGCCGCATAAGCTGCCTCCTTTGCTTTAAGTTCTTCGTGAGTACCCCGCTCTACAATTTTGCCATAACGCAACACAATTATTTCATCACTATCACGAATGGTACTTAAACGATGAGCTACTACCAATACTGAGCAAGAGCGACGGCGGATGTTGTTTTCTATTTCTTTCTCAGTCAATGGATCGAGCGCACTGGTTGCTTCATCCAACACCAGTACCGACGGATTGCCTACCAGCGCACGGGCAATCTCCAGACGTTGCCGTTGTCCCCCGCTCAGGTTTTTGCCAGCTTCGGCAATATATCCCTCATAACCATCTTTACGCGAACCTATTACATCATGAATACAAGCATCTTTAGCAGCTTGTGTAATCAAATAATCAGGAATGGTATTGTCCCATAAAGTCAATATTTCTTTGGTAGCACCTTCAAACAGAAAAATATCTTGGTCTACCATAGCCAACGAGTTATTGACTACTTCACGCGGGATAGAATTTCGGGGTTTGCCATCCAGCAATATCTCTCCACTCCAGGGTTGATACAACCCTGCCAACAACTTGGCAAGAGTAGATTTACCGCTACCCGACCCACCTACTAAAGCTACCCGCTCGCCAGGTTCTATTTTTAGATTAAAATCTTCTATCAAAGGCTCAGCATAACGACTGTAGCCAAAAGTAACATTACGAAACTCAATGTAACCCTCTAGCTTTTTAGTAATAATGCTGTAGTCAAAACTTTGACCATGCTCAAACTTATGCGCATTTTGCTCGGTTTGCTCATCAATAGGGGCTTTCATTATATCATCGAGGCGGTTCATATCACCCTTGGCTTCCTGCAGTTTTCCGCCCAGGTTTACCAGGTTTTCTACTGGTTCTGAGAAACTCGCCATCAGGCTCTGAAAAGCCACTAACATGCCAATGGTCATGTAGCCATCCATTACCCGTATACTGCCTAATGTCAATATAGTAATGGTAGTAAGTGCACTCAGTACAGTAGGCACTGCATTCAGGAATATACCCCAACTTGCATTTTTTTGTTCAGCATTGACCACCTTGGTCATATAACCCGCCCATTTTCTAAAAAAATCATCCTCTCCTCCACTTGCTTTGATCGTTTCTATCATTTGCAAGCCACTCATAGCCACTCCAGTCAATTTACCTTCTGCTTGTTGAAACTGACTATAACTTTCTTCGCGTTTCTCTGCCACTAATCGAAGCGCCAGAATATTGACCAAAGCAAACCCTAAACCTACCAATGACAACACCAAATCGTATTGTAGCATAATTACAAAGAAAAATACAATGAGCAACAAATCAAGAAAATTACGGGCAAACTGCCGAGAAAGCAATTCTGAGACATCGCTGTTGGTTTCTACTCTTGAGCCAATATCTCCGGCATAACGTTGTTGAAAAAAATCGACAGGCAACCGCAACACATGCCAAAAAAACCTGGAAGAAGTAGCCAGGCTCATTTTGGTTTCTAAACGTAACAAGTAACGGTTTTTGAGCCACTCGAGCACACCCTGGAGCAAGGCTGCAACGCCCATACCCATAATCAATGGTATTAACCAGTCATTGAGCCCTTCTACCAGAATTTCGTCCACAAAGAGTTGTAAAAATACAGGAATGGCAAGTCCTGGTACAACCATCAATAGTCCCACCAATACTACAAACAGCAAATCTTTTTTATAGCCCTTGATACGTTCTCTAACGGCATGCCATATTTGAGGCTTTCGTCCACCTTTCGTAAAATGCGGCTCAGGCTCAAAAGTAAGGGCTACTCCAGTAAAAGCTTCGTCAAACTCGGCATAAGATACCACTCTGTGCCCTTGCGCGGGGTCGTTGATATATACCCGATCTTTGCTTCGGTTGATGCCTTCCAGTACCAAAAAATGGTTAAAGTTCCAATGAATAATGGTGGGCATGGGCATTTGCAACAACTCTTCGGGGTCTTTGCGATAACCTTTAGCTTTGAGTCCATACTTACGGGCAGCTTTTAGAATATTACTTGCCTTGCTACCATCACGGGTTACGTCACAGTCGTAGCGCAATTGCTCTAAAGGCAAGTATTTACCATAGTGCCCCAACACCATCGCCAAAGAAGCAGCACCACATTCTACGGCTTCCATTTGCAGCAAATTGGGGGTTTTGGCTCTTTTAGTTTTTTGAACCTTAGCTGTAGTATTTATCTTTTGTTCGCTCATAATATAGTATGCTATAGATCGACGGGGGGTTGGTTTGAATAATTAATTGCTCAAACCAGGAATGAGCAAGCCTATAGGTTTTTCTTTTTTAATGATAATATTTGCTGAACATAAGGTTCCTGCATTGATCTTGATTTCAGGTGATCTTTGGGTAGTCCATACATAACCACTATAAGCGGTAGAGTCTTGCTCTAAAGCTACAAATACCGCAATGGGAGGGTCTTGTCCGGTAAATGCATGCACCAACTCCTGATTACCCAAGATACGGGTCATGCCATACTTGGTAGAAGGGTAACCCGATACTTGCACTACCTTACCTTTGATGTAACCAGTCTCTTCTATTTTGACTGTGGTGGGAGCTATTTTTACTTCCATCCCTTGAGCTACTTTTTTACCGTCTTCGGGCGGAATATAAATCACAGCTTCCAAACCTTCATACTTATGGTCTTCTACCTCAAGACTTATAATAGGCGCACCCTGCTCTACAAGCTGGCCTTTTTTTGCCATCAACTCTATCACTTTGCCTTCGTAAGAGCTTTTGATGTAAGTCAACAGATTAAACTTTACATTCATTTCGCTGATATTCCCCCTCAAGTCATTTATATCTGACTCTAGTGTTTCCAACTCTTGGTCTTTTACCCCTGGTAAGGCAAAAATTTGTTGGTTATAACGTTGTAATACTGTTTCTAATGAGTCATAATGGGTTTTAGTAGTCAGGTAAATCAAGTGCGCCTTGTCTACTTCTGCTTTGGGTATACGCTTCCTCTGTAGCAACAACTCCAGGTTTTTAAACTTCAGCTCTTGCTGCTTGAGCAACCGCTTTATTTTGCCCTGCTTGTTGTCTTCCAATGCATACTTTGCCTTAAGCAGCTGTTTTTTCCTGACCGATTTTATGGTATAATTGATAATTCGGTTACGCTTTTCTTTTAGGTAGGTCAGTTTTTCTTGAGCATTTTCTATTTGCAGCCTTAGTTCTGGTTGTGCTACAATGGCAATGGTGTCATTCTTAGAAACACTTTCACCTTCACGTACCAATACCTGGTCTACAATACCTGAGCCCATAGATGTAATGTCAGCAATGCCTCCCGACTGAATCAATATGCCCTTACCCCGAACAGTTTTGGGTAACTCACCAAAGAAACTCCACAACAACAAGGCAAAGATAAGCCCACCCAAGGCAATCAAAGCCAACCAACTACGAGTAGACGTCACCTGTACCAACTCTTGTATATTATCGGGCGAAGACAAGCGTTCTAAAGCCTTTTCCCGAAAAATCTGTTTTTTTGTGTCAGCCATGTATTTTGTTGATTAATTGTTTAAATGGTAGCAAACTTAAGTTATGAGCAACAAGCGACAGTTGGTGAGCGATGTTGAACATTTGACCTAAACTTGTCATGCAAAACCAATGTTGGATTAACAGTTGCTTATGAACAGTTAGCATAAAATAAACCAAAACCCATACAAATAAAAAAGACTTTCCACAAAATGCAGAAAGTCTTTTATCTATTGAATAATGGATTAAAATATATAATGATGTTTAACGGAATCTTCTCTTGCGGCAACGAGGACCTTTGCCTCCACGACGACGCCCAATATGGGGACCACGACGGCGGCGTCTGCGCCTTCGTCCAGCTCCTCCGGCAACTGCCTCAAGCTCATCCTCGCTTAGCTCACCATCTTCGTCTTCAGTTTCCAACGACGGAATCAACAAGTGCCATTCGGTTGCTGTATTTTCGTGGAAATATACCTTAAACTCGTCGGGTACATAAAAATCTGGAAGTTCTTTTGCCAACACACCTTTGGGGTCTATCATCAGCAAATCTTTGAAACTTTTATCTGCCATTGCCTTGTCTAACACCACTTCCATTGGGTCATCATCGGGCATGTCTTCTCCCGAAACTTCAGCATCAGGCAATAAAATAATGTGCATTTCATTGGCGGTGTTTTCATGCACGATGAGGCTTACATTATCAGGAATGGTCACACCAGAAAGTTCTTGTGCAAGGGCTTTACGAGGATCTTTTTTGAGGGCGTTTCGGAAGTTGGTGTCTGTAATCAACTTTTCCAAACTACCGAATCTGTCTAATATCTCTTGTTGGGTCATAATGAAATGATTGTTTAGTAGTCATTTTTTTTAACTACGTGATAACTCTGTGAATAGTTGTTGTTGTAAACGGCTAAAGCAAGCCGTTTGTTGGATTGAGCCTAATAGCATCCATTATTTATAAAGTGATAGCCCCAGGGTTACTTCAAAACGAGAAATGTCAGAAGAAAGCGTTTCGTTAAGGCTTGTTAACTGTGCAGAACTTGCTCCATCGGCTGTAAACCTGCTTAAGGTGCCCATAGTATAAGACAAAGCCAGACCAATCCCCAAATTTTTGCTAAACATCAGATCCCATCCGGCTGTCCAGGTAAGCCCAAAGGCGTTTGACTTGACCACAAAATCATCTCCAAAGAAGTTTACCTGATTGGTATAATCTACATACCCCATCGCAAACCCCAGGGTATATATATTTTTGGCATTGTTTGATAAAATACGTGTAGTGAATGAAGGGCCATAAAACCGATTTACCATATTCTCTGCATAATCTTTGGTAACCGGAGCACCATTGTTTTGTAATACTGATACTGTAGTAGCAGCACTTGATTGAAACGAAGCAAACTTGACCCCCCAACCTGTAAACTCACTAGTAAAATAGTGTATATCGGCTCCATATTGTAGTCCCGACTGCATCTGCTCTCTTGCTTCACTTAGGTTGGCATTGGCTTCTCCAGTATTACTCCCTGTCAAAAAACTCATTCCCCCCCTCAGACTTAGCCTTAATTTTTTGTGGTCTTCCAGGTATTTAATCTCATCCTTTTTTGGAGCATATTGAGCAAAAGTAAAGCTTGTAATGAGTAAGAATAAAATAGTGTTAGATAGTATTTTCATAATGCAAGAATATTTTAATAAAGTGAAATAATACATCTCGCTATAGTGCCATTAGTATTATGATTGATTTACTGGTGCATTCCACTATTTCTTTTATTTTTTTAAAAAAATAAAAGAAAAGTTATATGCTATCTAACCACTTTTTTATTCTAAATGTTGAGGTTTTAAGCTTATATTTTCTGGTTATTCCTTACTCTTTTTTTATATCAAAAAAAATTACTATATTAAAAGTCGGCTTGCCTATTACACTATTATTAAATACTGACAGTGAGTTCATTAAAAAGGAAATATACTTTATTATGGTGAACACATACACGCATAAAAAATCCCCACAAAGCACCTATCTTGGTACTTTGTGGGGAAAACATATTTATCCAGCTTTTTTCTCTAAAACCTGACAATATTAGTTAGCTTTAGTTACCACTACTTTTGCTCTATAATTGGCTTTGTTGATGGTAGTACCTACGCTAGGATAAGGGCTTACTTCTACCAACTTAACCATGTAGCCATTGATCGTGGTCTGAGCCAACTCAGGTTTTCCAGCTTCTTTAGTCAATGTAAATCCAAACCCACCTACTTTGAAATTTACTTTTACATTGCCTGCCCAAATGCACTGTGCACCTTCAGGGCATCTGCTATCTTCTACCTCATTGAAGGTAAGATCAAAATCCTTGATGTTAACAGTAGTTCCATAGCTCATTTCAAACTCGCTACCAAAAGAAGGTGATTGAGTGACTACAACAGTGGCCTTGTATACGCCTTGGTTAGCGTTGCCAGCTACTGGATAAGGCACTACATTTAATAGCTCGATGGTAAAACCTTGGTAGTCAAACCTTGCCAATTGAGGTTTACCTGCTTCAAGAGTCAAATCCATTTTTTGATCATTGTTGGCAACAAAAAGTAGTTTAACCCTACCCTGCCATACACACTGGGTACCTTCAGGGCATCGGCTATCTTCCATTACTTCTTTAAATTCAAGGTTGAGCGCGTTTCCTAATTTGGCTTTTCCACCCAATTCCAACTCAAAAGGAGTACTTAAAACAACTTTTACAGGTGCTTCATCTTTAGTAAGTACTAAAGTGGCTTTGTAAGCACTTTTCGGGAATTTTATATTCACTGCCGGATAAGGACTTACATCTATCAGCTTTAAAGTATAACCATTAAAAGTTCTCTGTACAGGTGCAGAGGTAGGCAATACATTTACAGTTTCAAGATCAAAATTAAAATACTGACCTTGATAAGCCGAAAATGATACTTTAGCTCCACCAGCACGTACACACATCATACCTTTTGGGCATCTTGAGTCTTGTACATTATCAAGACGGATCACAAATCTTGCATCCAATGAATAACGAATATCATCTAATCCAATCTCAAAAGGAATTCCTAGTTGAATCGCACCACTTGTTCTGGCATTTGGGTTTGCCTGAGCATTGTCCAAAATGGCTTTTAATTCTCCTGATTTTTGTGATTGCTCCGCCTTAGCAGGGGCTACATTCTCTTTTTTAGCACAGCTTAC
The DNA here is from genome assembly GCF_947493425.1 of uncultured Microscilla sp. Taxonomy (GTDB): domain Bacteria; phylum Bacteroidota; class Bacteroidia; order Cytophagales; family Microscillaceae; genus Microscilla. The sequence continues at coordinate 76,482 of NZ_CANLRP010000010.1, forward strand.
TATAAAAGCAGCAAAAACTAAAAATAATACAATTTTCTTTAAAAATAACATGTTTTAATGGTTTGTTAGTTGTGATGTATATATTATACCTTTCCTTAATTGTCACATACAATCAATATTATATGTAACAATCTGGTCGCAAAGGTAGAAATACATCTAAAAAAACAAAACTTTATTTCATCTTTCACAAAATCATAAAAAACAACTTAAAATAACATCCACAAACCCATAATAATTTAATACAAAATAATATATTTAAACATTCTATAATTCACCTAATAAAACAAAGGTTTTTATCACCAACTAAATAGTTTTTAATGGTATGAAAACCTAAAGAAAACAAAGGAAAGTAAGGTAAGTTGGTAGTAAAAAAATACTTAAACTTAACATGAGACAAAAGAACTCACAAAACATAAGTTGAAGCCTATAAATACTGCTAAAAAGAGAAGAAATGTGGTACTTACAATGAAACAAAAATTGCACTTTAGAGAGTCAATTCAGTTATTAATTTCAACTAACCTAACTTTACCTATACAATGTTTTGGGAAAGAACAATTGACAAAATAGCAGGAACATAAGGGTAAAAGGTTCCTAGAGTAAGCAAACCCTAAATACTTACATACTTAGGGTTTTATTTTTGGGTGTTAATCAATGCTGCATTGCCCTGTCAAGGGTTGCTTTTATTTTTATCATAATGAACTCTTTTTCTTAAATCACTACTGAGTAGATGACCTTGTATAAAGTGCCCAACAATAGTTATAAGTTCTTTTTTATAGAAATAGAACTACCAGCCCTGAATAGTTTATTATCCAAATGGTTCTAAAAATACACGCCTCACTAATAGCGAGCCTCCCTGCGTACTTTACGAATAAAAAACCAACGCACCATTAAACCTACAAACATTATAATAACCCCAAGTAGCGTTAAATAAAGTTCGGCCATGTTATTTTCCCAAAATTTATCTATACGGGCATTGTGAGGGTTGTATTTGTGATAAATTACATCTACCTCCTGACCTATTTTATAATTAAACAAGTCTACATTTACTTCCAATTTGCTTCTAAACCTGATTTCTTCGCCTTTTTTGGTTGTAAACTTCACAAAGGGAAAGCGGTAAATTGCCTTGGAGCCTATTTCATATACTGTGCCTTTCGTTCTGATGCCGTTTTTTTTCAGGTTCTGGGTTTTTTGCCAAAACGTAAAACCATAAACGGCTACTCCACCTCCTAAAATAAACAACACAACTCCTACATAAGATACTCGTCTGTATGCGCTCATAATGATCGTAATTTTTGATTAACCTTGTCTATATTTCACCCACTTCTTTGAAACACTGAACGTTTCACCAAAGATCGTTTCACATAGCATCAACAAATATATTAACTACTAACAAATAACTGCTTTGTGCCAAATACTCCTGTAGCACAACCAAAAAAATAAGTCTTAAAATCTGCGTTTAGCCCGGCTTCAAGTAAAAAACTATGAAACTGACGGGCATCGCCAAAGTCGCTGCAATATTTACCCAACATTTTGTAATCGACCGCATTGCCCAAAAACACCCTACCAATGAATGGAATAATTACTTTGAGGTAAAACATATAAAAAGGTTTCAACAACCAACCGTTGGGCTTTGATATTTCTATAAGGGCAAAAGCCCCACCTGGTGCCAATACATGGGCTATTTGTTGGGCGAGCCGCTGTTGTTGGGCAACATTGAAGGTTTTGATACCAAAAGTAGACACCACAAAATCGGCTGAATTACCCTTCAGTTCACCTTGTAGTATATCAAGTGGCTGGAGAGTTATATTTTTCACCTTGAGTTGCTGTAGACGTTCACCCGCTTTTCGGTTCATTTCGTCTGAAATGTCTACTGCAATAATCTGCCCCTGACTACCTACTTTGCCTTGAATCAACCCCCAGGCTTCTCCCATGCCCGACATGAGGTCATAACCTTTGGCCTGAGAACCAATAGGCGGCAAATCATTGATACACTGCCGCCGCCACCTTTCGGTAAAACCAAAAGAAGACAAATAGTTGGCAGTACCATAAGTCTTAGACATACGATCAAACATGCCTTTGACATATTGTGGATCATAAATATCGGTAGAAGCCTTCTTCATAAAAACCAAGTTTATTTTCAGAACTCAACTGTTTTTTTTTAGCAAAGCACCCAGATCCAATGAGAAATCATAAAATACACACTTGTTTACAACTTCCCTATTGTATCTCTCAATTATTTTTTATCGGTGAACAGTATATTGGCTGGGGGCTATACTATTTTGCAACATTGCATAGTCGTCTGTTGTCAAAGCAGGCACGTGGTTTCCATTGGTACAGCCCTTCAGTTGCTCACTGGTGCGAAACCCCACTACCGCTGAAGCCACTACAGGTGTTTGTAACACATATTGGCAAGCTGTAAGGGCTGGGGTTGTCTGGTTTTTACTACTCATTTTTTGTATTGTTGCCACCACATTTTTTACAGCTGTTGCTGAATGATCTAAATATGCCTGAGCAGGTTTGCCTGCAAGCAAGCCTTTAGCAAGCGAACCACGGGTAATGACTGATACCTGGTGCTGGCGGAGTAAGTCTAAGCAGGTTTCTTCAGGGCGACGATCGAGTAAGCTATATTGCATCATTACGCTGTCAATGTTCGAGCGACTTGCATATTCTCTAATTACGTTAGGACGAATAGACGAAATACCATAAGCCCTTATTTTACCTTGGGTTTTTAAATGCTCAAATGCTTCTATTACCTCATCTATGGGGTCGTCTATAGTGCCTCCGTGCAATTGGTATAAGTCTATATAATCAGTCCTAAGGCGCTTCAGGCTATCTTCTACAGCAGAGATAATGTAGTCTTTACGTGGATTCCAGTTCCAGGCAGTACCTTCTGCATTCCACTGGTTGCCCACTTTGGTAGCAATAATTACTTCTTGGCGTTTTTGCCCCAAAGCACGACCTAGCAAAGTTTCATTTTTGCCTTGCTCGTATAAGTCGGCAGTATCAAAAAAATTAATCCCCAAGTCTAAGGCTTCTCTTATAACACGTGTTGATTGGCTTTGAGTACTTTGTAATGACATGCACCCAAAAGCTATTTGGCTTACTTCCAGGCTCGAACGCCCTAATTGATTATATTTCATATTTAAGGTGGCTACTTGCTAAATATTACAGCAAAAACAACTGATAATTCAGGATTTGATTTAATTAAGGTAAGTTTACAAACATAGACAGTTTAGGTAATCAAGCCCAATGAAAACTTTGTAACCATATTGATTGTTTTAGTCCAAGATTGAAAGAAGGAAATACATTATTTTTCAACCAATCTCAAACACTTGTGATTGATGTAAAATAACAAATACAAAACCTTGAGTGAGCTCCATTTGGCCGACTCTGAACAACTTTGTGAACTTAGTCAAACCACAAAATAACCTACTCTACCAAACATCACCACTGATCGGTATAAGGTGAAATAAACAAGTATTTTATTTCCTTGAAGCACTTTATTTTTTCTGTTTTATTTAGCTTTGCTCAAACACATAAACTAATTATCTATTTCCATGAAGTCATTACTACTTATTTGCTCTGTATTTATTACAGCCCTGACTGCCTGCCATCACTCCTCTACCAATGCTACAACAAAACAAACCCAGCCAAATAATATTCAACCAACACCTGTCAAAGCCCAACAATACCTGGTAGTACTTGGCATAGCACAAGACGCAGGGTATCCACAGGCAGGTTGTACCAAAAATTGTTGCAAAGATGTATGGCAAAATACTCATAAGAAAAAACTTGCCGTAAGTTTGGGGGTTATAGACCAACAAGAAGGCAAAAAGTGGATGATAGAAGCTACCCCTGATTTTCGTGAACAATTACAGGTATTGAACAAGTTTCAGGCTTCAGAGTCTATGCTTCCTCAGGGCATTTTCCTTACCCACGGTCACATAGGACACTATAGTGGACTCATACATTTGGGAAGAGAAGCCATGGGAGCCCAAGGAGTGGCGGTATACGTGATGCCACGAATGAGACAATACCTCACCAATAATGGTCCCTGGAGTCAATTAGTGAGTTTGAAAAACATTTATCTCCAACCTATTCAGGCAGACTCTAGCTTTCAGTTAAGTCAACAAATCCAAATCACGCCTATACAAGTACCTCATCGTGATGAGTTTACCGAAACAGTGGGGTATCAAATAAAGGGTAGTAAAAAAACAGTATTGTTTATTCCTGATATTAATAAATGGCAAAAGTGGGAGCTAAAATTGACAGAAGTAATTAAAACAATAGACATTGCTTTAATTGATGGTACTTTTTACAAAAATGGTGAAATAGCCAACCGTGATATGTCACAAATTCCTCATCCATTTGTAGAAGAAACCACCGCTTTGTTGAAAGATATACCTGCCTCAGAAAAGTCCAAAGTTTATTTTATTCACTTCAACCATACCAATCCGCTGATTAACCCTGGTAGTAAAGAAAGAAAAGAAGTAAACAAACAGGGATTTAATATAGCACAGGAAGGGCAAATCATTCGTTTGGATCAATGATTATTCAGAAGCACCCCCATACTTGGCATAATATTTTGTATAGGGTATAATAAAAAAAGGCAGATTTTAAAAAAATCTACCTTTTCAGCGAAACTATCTTCAAACTTTTACTAAAACTTACTTTGTTAAACTATCAACAATAAACTTGCTGATAATCCCATAGAAGAGTCTATGTGTCTATACTAAGAACCGTTTTATTAGTCTAATTATTGTACTTTCTAAAAAAAAATTATTTAATTGCTCTTTAGTTTTGCCCCTATCAATTTCACAATATCACTCGCAACCTCTTTTTTAGACTTCAAAGGCAACTGATTTACAGCATCTTTACCTCTTTCTATAATAGTAACCTTATTGGTATCATGCCCAAAACCTGCCCCTTTTTCATTTAAAGAATTTAGTACTATCATATCAAAGTTTTTCTTTTCCAACTTGCGATTGGCATTTGCCAACTCATCTTGGGTTTCCATAGCAAAGCCTGTAATCACTTGGTCATTTCGTTTAATAGCTCCCAGAGTTTGGGCAATATCTACTGTACGCACCAGTTCAATTTGCATTCCCTCCTGCCCTTCTTTCTTCTTTATTTTTTGATTTGCCACAGTTTTTGGGGTAAAATCGGCTACTGCTGCTGCCAATACAACTACCTTTGCCTGGTCAAATTGTGCACGGGTAGCTTCAAACATTTGTTGGGCTGAGGTTACCCTTACTATATTTACCCTGGGATGGGTGAGGCTCAACTTACTTGGTCCGCTTACCAGCGTAACCTCTGCACCTTGTTCGGCAAGACGCTCGGCAATTGCGTACCCCATTTTACCAGTAGAGTGGTTTCCAATATAACGCACCGGGTCTATAGCTTCATAGGTAGGGCCTGCAGTTACTACGGCTTTAATGCCTGCCAGGGGTTGTTCTTGGGCAAACATCGAAGCCAAAAAAGCCACAATATGCTCAGGTTCTGCCATGCGTCCTTGCCCTACCAACCCACTGGCAAGCTCACCATGTTCGGAAGGAATAATGGTGTTGCCAAAAGCTTGTAAAAGATTAAGGTTATTTTGGGTAGAGGGATGCTGGTACATGTCAAGATCCATAGCCGGCGCAAACAACACCGGACACCTTGCCGAAAGATAGGTAGCCTGCAAAAGGTTATCGCACACTCCCTGAGCACACTTTGCCAACACATTGGCAGTGGCAGGTGCTATCAGCATTACATCAGCCCAAAGTCCTAAATCTACGTGATTGTTCCAAGTCCCGGTTTTGTCTTTTACAAAATCTGACAATACTGGATTTTTGGAGAGAGTAGACAAAGTAAGGGGAGTGATAAAACCTTGAGCTGCTTCGGTCATAATAATTTTCACTTCTGCACCTTCTTTTACTAACAATCGGGTTAATAAGGCTGACTTGTAAGCGGCTATGCTTCCGCTTACTGACAACAGTATTTTTTTACCTTTCAGCATTTGTTAAAAGCTTGTTTTATAATGTAATATGAATAAACAGGCATGTCTATTAAACTATACCAGCATTGCCCGTGCACACAGGCGAGTTATCAAGGCAATATTACTACTTTTTTATTACTCTATTTCTCAGGTTTTCACTGAATAGCCCTAAAACAAATAAATTATGGACTTGAAGGCAAATAAAAAGCACCACGAGTGTCGCGGTGCTTTTTATTATAAATATCTGATTATAAAAGTATTATTTCTCATGTTTGGGCTTACAGGCTTCTCCCCTCATCACAAATGCCTGATTGCTTGATCTAGTACCTCAACCTCTAAATATCTGATACATTATTTCGGCGATATTTGCCCCCTGACTTTACTTCAAAAATATCGCGTAGCTCCGGTTCCGATATGCATCAGAATTGTAAACTAACTCTGCTCAATTAGCCGTTGGCAGAGCCCCGAAACAAGTTCGGTTCACAACCCCGAACTTGTTTCGGGGGATTTAGAAACTCGGCACAGCAAAGCTGTAGCCATCGGTTTTTGACATAATTTATTTTTTGTCGCTTGGCTGGTTCTGCAAAGTTAAACATACACTTATACTTTAGCGATAAGTCAACTATTTACAATGATTCAATGCTTCTACATCGTTGCTAGTCAATAAATGAACATTTCGAGTAATTTTTTCTAACTCCCAATTCCACCATTGTATTTTCAACAATTGGCTGACTACTTCCGGAGAAAAACGGAGGCGAATTTCTTTTGCCGGATTGCCTCCTACTACAGCATAGGGTGGCACATCTTTGGTGACAACTGCGTGGCTACCAACGATAGCTCCATCGCCAATGGTTACTCCTGCCATTATGGTGGCTTTATACCCCAGCCACACATCATTGCCAATAGAGATGTTACCTTTACTAGGGTAACTTTTACCTTCCATTGCTCCTTCCCATCCGTTACCAAAAACAGCAAACGGATAGGTAGATATAGCATCAGTCAGATGATTGGCTCCATTCATAATAAACTGTACGTCGGAAGCTATCATACAAAACTTGCCAATAATGAGTTGGTCACCCGTAAAATCAAAATGATACTTTACGTTTTTTTCAAAGTTTTCTACATTCTCAAAATCATCATAATAAGTATAGTCACCCACTATGATATGAGGATTTTTAATAATGTTTTTCAAAAAACACAAACGGTCATAATGTGTCAATGGATACACGGTGTTAGGGTCGGGTCCTTGCATCAAATTAGCTTATTAAAACGTGTAAATGGTGGGCAAATCGCTTTTAATGGCTGTAACTATAAAGCAAACTGCATTGCTTGCCCTCAACCAAAAGTAGCAAAAAATAAAATAAGTTACAATGCTTTCTACTGCACTAAAAGTAACAGGTAAATTTAGGTAACTATTGACTTTTTTCTAAAGAAAAAAAAGCCTGCTCTTCTCAGAACAGGCTTTGTATATTTTAAATAGACAAGTTACAAACGGTATACTTCAAGTAAATAATTCATCAAAGTATCCAGCTTGTGAATGCCCCATCAAAATCAACATTACTTGATAGCATCCATAAATGAAGCCTTGGTTTTGTACTTGAAGAACTCAGCATCTTTCAAAGCTTTTGCCTTCAAATCACTCTTCAACTCTACTGCTTTTTTCAAGTTTTGAGTAAGCTCTCCTTCGTTGCCCTGACGAGCAGCTACTACTGCCAATGCATAGAAAGTAGTGGCATCTTTGTCATTCATTTTTGCCGCAGCATTAAACGAAGCCTTTGCTTGCTCATAGTCGTTGGCCTCTAACAAGTAAGCCAAACCTTTGTTGAAGTAGTTAGGCACAGTACTGGCGGCACTTGCTAACAACTCATACGCTTCTTTGTATTTACCATCGTCGCGAGAGGTAGCCTGCTGAATCGCATAGTAACCTTTGATTCCATTCAACAATCCAGTCATTGCAGGGTTGTCACCCGCGCCTATTTCTACGGCTTTCTTAAAAGACTCTTCTGCTTTGGCATTGTCACCTTTCATCAAGTAAGCCATACCCATGTTGTAGTAAATCTCACCTGATTCTTTTTTACCCTTTGCCTTTTCAAAAGAAGCCAATGCCTTTTCAACATAAGAGTTGTCTTTGGTCAATAAGGCTACATCTAAGTAAGCAGCACCCAAGTTGTTGTTTACTTTCCAGGTATCATATTTGGTAACCGCTTTTTCTAACCATTTTACACGGTTGGTGTAGTTAGGGTTGTTGGCAGCCATATACAAGAACTCAGTCTCAGTCAATTTGTCGGCTGGCTCTTCACCTTTTACAATTTTGTCCAAAATGTTCTCCATGTCAGCTTTAGACTTGGTAGTACCTGGCACAGTGATGTCCATTTTTGCGTAACGCATTTTTGGGTAAATCTCGTCCATCATTGTATTGTAATAAGCAAGACCTTGTAGTTTCTTTTCTTTTTCTACAAATCCACCGCTTCCGTCTACGATACCTACTACTTCCGTCTTTTGATCTTCGTTCAAAGAACTTCCTTGTACCAAAGTTTTGAATTCCGGCCAGGTAGCTTCCAAAGTTTTGTTATCAAACTGAAAGTCAAACTTCTTTACTTTCTTGCCATAGTCAAAAGCTTTCATCATCATCTTCATTTGATTGCCCACTGCGCTTGAACGCTGACCTGGCAAGTTTTGGTTGATAGCTACACGTCCTTCAGGAGAGTGAGAGCTTGCCCCATTTGCTTTGAACTCAGGGATATTATCAACATTTTCAAACTGAGAAGCCATTGCTTTGAAAGCAGCTTTGGCAAGATCAATTGTATTTTTATTGTCACCAGTGGTGGCAGTTACGCGAGAGCTACCTTGCTCAAAGTTGATGTTGTAAGAAGTAGTTTTATCACTTTCTTTTGTCCAACCATCTTGAGCATAAGCAAATGGGCTTTTACCAGCAGCGTTAGAAATACCATCTACAGGATTTTTAACCAAACGACTGGTAGTAGCTACACCTACTACAGGGCTACCAGCGCTCATTACACCAATAGGACCAAATCTTTTGCTTTTTTTACCTTTGCTTGCTACACCATAAATGATAACAAAACCTTGCTCATGCTTTTCTTCGTAAGCAAAATTCATTTTTTTGCTGATTTTTGGCTCCTCAGTGCCACCAGCATACTTATCGCCATCAAATTCAATGGTTCCAGCGTTGGTTTTATCTGCAGGATCTTTACCCTTGATAAATTTAGTAGCATCACCAGAAGCGTAAGCTACTTCTAAGGCATACTTAGTGCCTTTTTTCATCATTTTTACGGGTAACTTTGCTGACAAAGTAAATCCTACATTACTTCCATGCAATTCAAGAGGGTTAGGCTCTACCGTGAGTTGTTGTTGCTCCGCTAACTTGGCCATTTCTGCAAGAGGATCACTACATCCTGTTACAAATGCAATAGCAAACAGAAACGTAAGTCCCAGTAAGCTTCTTTTCATTTGACTCATGATTTAAAAAATTTTAGGTTTTTTAACTTTTAAAGTAGTTTATTGCTGATGCAATTTTAATACTTATTTTTTGTAAAATAAAAAAAAAAATCGCTATTTTGTACAGTTCCTAGTTCACTTTATCGGTTATGATACAGCGAATTCAATCATTTTTTGAGAAACAAGCTTTTGGGGTTTGCACATTTTTAGGAGAAAAGATGGGGATAGCAAAATCAAGCATCCGACTATTCTTTATTTATACCTCCTTTTTAACATTTGGCTCACCCATTATCATTTATCTCTCTATTGCGTTTGTTATGAACATGCGTAAACATTTCCGTAAGGGTAAACATCCTTCTGTTTGGGATATTTAATCTTAAGGTGGATAAAACTTGCCAGAAACTCAAGCTACTTTTAAACATTGCACAAAGGGTTGAATACTTAGAAAGCGACAAATTTAAGAGATTAAATCATGAAACCTTCTTTTCTTCTTAAAAAAGTACGCAAAAACTAAACTTTGTCCCAACATTTGCGGATGTATTGCATAATTTGGGTTGCTTTTTCGCTTCTTCTGCCAAAACCTTACGTTGGTATAAAATTTCCAATAAGCCCTCGAAATAGCCAAAGCGTCTTTTACCTGCCCTTTGAGCATAAAATGTAACCAAGCCACTCCATCTAACCAAAAACGCCACCATAGCGTAGCCCATACTTTGCCTTTAGGTAAATTTTTGTATAACAAAGCCAGGTTATTTCTGAAATTGAGGTAAGTTTTGCGAGGGTTAGACTTGGGCAATGTGCCGCCTCCTACATGATAAACTTCACTGGTTCCAACATAATATACTTGATAGCCCGCATTTTTGAACCTCCAGCATAAGTCAATTTCTTCCATGTGAGCAAAAAAATCATTATCTAAGCCACCTTGTTGCCAGTAAAGTGATGCCCTCACAAACATACAAGCACCTGTTGCCCAAAATATTTCATAAATATCGTTGTACTGTCCTTTGTCTGCTTCTATCTCGTCAAAGATGCGTCCCCGGCAAAACGGATAACCCAATTTATCTATAAAACCTCCGGCAGCTCCGGCATATTCAAAGTCAGATTTGCAATGAAACGCCTTAATTTTGGGTTGGCAAGCTGCCACTTGAGGGTGGGTATCCATAAATTCTACCATAGGCTGCAGCCATTGTGGGGTTACTTCCACGTCGGAGTTGAGCAACACATAATACTCCGCCTCTATGTCTTTGAGCGCAATATTGTACCCTTGGCTGAACCCAGTATTTCTTTCCATTTCTATTAGGCGTACCTCTGGGTAAGTGTTTTTCATAAAATCAATGGAGTCGTCAGTAGAGGCGTTGTCAGCTACTACAATGGCATGGTGGTCACTATATTGGATAACTGAGGGGAGAAATTTTTCCAGAAACGCTCTTCCATTATAGTTCAGAATTACTACGGCAACTTTGGGTGTCATGTGAATGGCTACAGTTTTTTGGCAGGTATATAAAAAGTAAAACCTCTTTGACTATATCCAGCAAGGGACTTATATCAAAGAGGAATAAATGAGTAAAAAATGAGTTTACATCATGTTATTGAGGTCGAAACCAGGGATATTGGGCATCACTCCCTGAGTAGCTTTTTGCATTTCTTCTTTGGCTACCACGTCTGCTTCTTCTAAAGCTTTATTTATTGCTGCCACAATCAAATCTTGCATCATGTCCTGATCTTCAGGTTTTACAAGGTCTTTATCCACCTCTATTGAAATTACCTGTCGTTTACCATTCACAGTAGCTTTTACCATTCCAGCACCCGACTCAGCAGTTACTTTTACCTGGGCGAGGCTATCTTGCACTTCCTTCATCTTATCTTGCATCTCCTTCACCTTTCCCATCAAATTATTCAAGTCAAACATATTTTTGAGGTTTATATGATTCGCATCTTTTTACAAAAATAACCAAAAAGAATTGTTTTCATAGTACCCTTACTAATTCAGGTTTAGCGAATCAACGTAAAAGTACCTTTGGTTTTAAAATCATTGCCCAGCAAATCGGTCATTTCGATGGTATAAATATATACATCAGAGGTAGCCTCTTTGCCATTAAAATTACCGTCCCAGCCTTGGGTAATATCTTGCGAACGATATACCACTTTTCCCAAACGGTTATACACTGTCATATTGAAACTTTTCACAAAAATGGCTTTTGGCTCAAAAGTATCATTCAATCCATCACCGTTTGGAGTAAAAGCATTGGGCACAAATATTTTAAACTTACGTTTTACCTCTACTATGTTTGAGTAACTTACCAGGTTTGTGGCAGGGTTTATATAAGTTTTTACACGGTAACGCAACACTTGGCGCTCCAAGTCTTGCTGGGTATCGGTATAGGTGGTATCGGTAGTAAGGGGCACCGTTTGATACACTGTGCCATCTTCTTCTAGCTTCTCCAGTTCATAATTACTAAATCGCTGCTCGGCATTGAGGTAGTGTGTCCATTGCAATTGTACGCTTTTGGCTGTTATGCTTGACGCCTTCAACAATACTGGGCTGGTAATCAACGATCTTGCAGAACTGTTGCCACACTGGTTGGTGTAAAAAATCTTATAGAAATATTGATTATTGTCAGCGTCCAGGTTTACATCTATAGCCTGAAGCTCGGTAGTGCTCAACCTTAATGTGGTATCGGTTCTGCTCACCAGATATTCGGTAATACGTGGAAAAGTCTCAATGTCCCAAAACACCCTGATGCTATTGTCTTGCTCTACTGTGGAGTTAAAAATGGTAATGGTAGGAGGAATATCTTCTGAATAAGCAATGACACAATCATTATTAGACGCGATGATCAACTTACTGGTAACGCCAGTTTCAGCTTCAACGCTATAACAATACTGCTCATTACAAGTAACCGCTGTATCGATATAAGATAAGGTATTGATGTCGTTAATTACTTGTATGGGATTTTGATTACGGTACAACACATACCGTTGAAAGTTTGACCCTGCATAAGGAGTCCATTGCACCGTATTCTGATTGTTTTGGGCAGTGGCAGACAAACTCATGTTGCAAAATACTGCTGATTCTACCTTGTTACCACACAGGTCTTTGGTGGTAACTTTATAGCAATAAGACAAGTTTTCGGTGTCCAGGTTCTGAAACTTTTCGGTAATAACCCTGCCTGCGGTATTTACTACGGTTTTGATCAAAGTAAAGGTATTTTCATTACTGGCTTTTTGAGCTACTTCATACTCAAAGTTCTCATTGGTTCCAAAAACAATTTGAGTTACTCCGTTGGTGGGGTCTCTGGCCAAGGTAGATACTGATTGAATATCGGCAGGAATAATATTAGCAATTGGATTGACAATGACTGCATTACTACCCCCACAATTTCCCGGGTCGTAATTACCAGTAACTGTGATGGTTACCGGAGCAAAGTTATATTTATGAGGAGGAATATTGACTGCACCTCTGGATACTGTTTGGGTAATGCCATCTCCCCAGTTGATGATATACTCTTCATAGTTTTGATCAGGAATAGATAAAAACACTGCATTATCGCTACACAGTTTTAAATCAAACGCGGGTTGAGGTGAAGGCAACACCTCTATGTAGTTTTGCACCTGTAAACTATCTGCCTGGGTTTGACCAGGCTTCTGAATATATTGAGTTACTGCATAAAGCCCAGGTTCGCTGTAAGTATGGGTGTTTTGCTGGGTTTGGGTACTACCATCACCGTATTTATAAAAAATAGTAGTTGCTCCCGAACAATCAACCAACTCTACACTAAAAGGAGCACAACCTCTGGTAACATTGTCTTTTGCCCTAAAACAAGGAGTTTGGGCTTGAGTATTTGCTACGATCCCTGCTAAAATAAGACAGGTAAAGCAAAATTTACGAATTGTATTTGTAGTAAGGAGTTTCTTAAATTTATACATTGTCAACACTTTATAATAATAGCAGTTTTAAAAGTTTATGAGGGCACCTGAAAGACCACTGTGGGATTTTTGCAAAATAAAGCAATTATTTGTTAATCTGTTGGTTTTCACTTCTTGAATAAACGCTGCAGAATGTAGGTTTTATACAAGAGCTCTTTACTTTATCTTATACATTTTTATTTTCAGGTAAATTTATACACCAAAATATACTAAGATAAAAGTGATTTTAGGATTTACAGGATTGATTAATGTTGGTATTCAGGCAATTAGTCAAAACCATCCTCAAAACCATTTTTGTTTAAGATATAACTGTTAAAAAGCATAAATATTCATCTATGAGATATTTAACACTTGTTGCCTTGTTAGGAGTTGTACAACTTGGCTGGGCACAAAAGGTAGTAAAACCACCCAGAAAGTTGAGCCCTATCACAATGACCACCTTCAAGAACGAACGAAATTATTTGAAAGTTACTTATGGTCAACCTTCTAAAAGAGGTCGTCATGTTTTTGGGGCATTAATTCCTTTTGGCAAGATATGGCGAACCGGAGCAAACGAAGCTACTGAAATCACCTTAATTAACGATGTAAAAATAAATAAAAAACGAATTAAGGCAGGCACTTACACCATATTTACCATACCTGGTAAAGACTACTGGACAGTGATTTTCAACCGGGAACTGGGTCAGTGGGGGGCTTTTGACTACCCTAAGTACAAAGATAAAGACGCTCTGCGTTATCAGGCAAAAGTACTTTCTATTGATGAAGTGTATGAGGCATTTACGATTTTTTTTCAAGAAAGAAAAAAGGGAGTAAACCTGGTAATGACCTGGAGCAATACGATGATTATAGTTCCTATAGATTTTGTATGATTTCAAGATACTATTATATTGTTGTATTATCCAACCATAAAATTATGGCAATAACCTAAGCCAAAGAAAAGCGCTTGTATCGACTATAAGATAAAAACGGAGTTTTATATTGAACATAATATTATGCCTTGAACCATTAGACTTCTTGCGAAAGTGTTTTAAGCAGCATTTGCATTTACGAAAGTAGCAATCAGTGTCGCTCTTAGACCAAA
>NZ_CANLRP010000011.1 GCF_947493425.1 uncultured Microscilla sp.
GCGCAAAAAATAGCCTCGTCTCAAAACAAAACCTCTACCTCAAGAATGGTAATTTAATTTCTCACCATTCCTAAGAGATGATCAAGAACTACAACTATACGCTACAATTGCTGATTATCTACCTTCACCACAGCATAACTTTTTAGCCCTCTCCCCTATCGAACCTAAACTTCAGGTAATGGATTTTGTGCCCTTCAGCAACAAACTTGAGTTCGTAGCGGGTTTTAATATCATGGTGTTGGGCAAGCAGTTTCTCCTCTTTGTAGAGATCACGGGTAAATTCAAAATCTTTAATTTTCCAATCTTTGAGCACCTCCAGGGTGTATTCAAACAAGCCTGCGTTGTCGGTTTTGAAGTGTAACCAACCATCGGGCATCAACAGGTTTTTGTACATGGTCAAAAAACGTGCATTGGTCAGGCGACGGCGTTCGTCACTGTCTTTGGGGCGTGGATCGGGGTGTACCACCCATATTTCGTTTACTTCGCCAGGGGCAAAATACTGCTCAATATTTTGGATAAAAGTACGTAAAAACCCCACGTTTTGCAATCCGTTTTGAGTAGCAAATTGGCTGCCTTTCCAGATACGATCGCCTTTGATGTCTACCCCTACAAAGTTACGGTCGGGGTATGCTTGCGCCAACCCTACGGTATACTCTCCTCTACCACAAGCTAACTCTAATACTATATCGCGGTCGTTTTTAAAAAACTCCTCTCTCCATTTTCCTTTAATCGTATCATACAGAGGTTTGCCTGGCTGTACCACGTTCGGATTCTCCTCGTTTTGCTTAAAACGCTCTAGTTTGTTTCTTCTCCCCATTGTTTTTTTATTTGACTAGACAAAAAAACAGGCAAAAGGCTTCTGCCCTATTGTCTGTTACCTAAAATATTCGGCAAAATTAGTTATTGTTGGGGCTTTTAGCAACTATGCAGCAAAATGCCTGAGGGGGGCAGGCTGTTTTTTAAACTGGGCAATCGTTACCTCTGGGGTAGTGTTATGCAAAAATCACTTTTGCTACCCAATCATCTTATAGCATTGCAAATCAATACTTTACAAAAAACTCAGGAGTATTAAACAACCACCAAATAGTACTTTACAAATAATATATTTAATATTTTTACTTTGACTTGTTTTGAGTTTATGCGGCTTTTTTTTAGATTTGAGAAAATGACTCACAGTCATAATACTTGAAAGATATGGGAACACCAAAGGACATTAGAAAAAAACAAAGGTATGAGGCAATTGTAGATGCAGCCGAAAAGGTGTTTTTTTCTAAAGGAATTGACAATGCTTCAATGGACCAGGTAGCCAAACAAGCTGGACTGGGTAAAGGCACCTTGTATTTATATTTTGAGAGCAAAAATGCATTGTATCGAGCGATTTTATACCGAGCTTTTGCTACCTTAAAAAAACAGTTTGAAGAGGCTCTCGATGAAGAAAATACTGGGTTTGAAAATATGAAAACCATATTGAGGGTATACCTCGACTTTTTTTATAATCACCCCCATTATTTCAACGCTATTTTACACTTCCAAAATGACTTATTTAACCTGGATGCCATGGCATCGGAGCAACAAATTTATCTTGCCGAAGGAGTGGCTATTATTGAACTTGGGGCACAACTCATAGAAAAAGGGCAACAAGATGGTAGCATCAGAAATGATTTGAAAGCAATAGAAGCTGCGTATGTGTTTTGGGGGCAAACGATGGGGGTACTACAGCTAGTACAAAAGAAAATGGCCATTGTTACCCATTACCACCAATTAGAAGCTGATCAGTTGATTGTACAGCACTTTAAGCTAATTGAATATGTGCTCAAAGGCAGTTAGGCTATAACTACAGGAATTGCTATAAAGTTATTCCTGTATATTTTTTTGTCATAAAAATGACTGAAAGTCATTTTTCATCAAAACATACAATTTAATCACCAAAATAATCTAAAACATTCTATTATGAGTTTACTAAAAAAACTAGGCTTCTTGAGCATATTCACTATTCCAGCCCTCATTGTATGGGGGTATTATATGGGCGGAGGCTGGACATTCAGCGGTTTTGTACTTGGCTATGGCATTATTCCACTGTTGGATACTATTATTGGCAAAGACCCCGAAAACATTACCGAAGACTCGTTTGATCGGGTAATCAGCAACGGCTACTTTTACGCCGTGGTATACGCACAAGTGTATGCACATCTGGGCATTGTGCTGTTTGCAGGCTATGTAGTATCGTTACAGACAATGACTACCCTAGAGTGGACAGGGTTGTTGCTAAGTGTAATGTTGTTTATGAGCAGTGGTATCAACATTGCCCACGAACTAGGGCATAAACGCAGCAAAGTGGCGCAATTTCATAGCCAGCTTACGCTGATGTTGGTGGGGTATATGCATTTTTTTATAGAGCATAACAAAGGGCACCATGTGCATGTAGCCACCCCCAAAGACCCGGCAACCAGTAAAAAAAACCAAACCTTTTATGCCTTTTGGGTACAATCAGTATTTGGAGGTTGGCAAAGTGCTTGGGATATAGAAAGCCGCCGTTTGCAACGTCACGGGCTTAAAACGTGGAGCCATCATAATGCTATGTTGTGGTACATAGCGTTACCGTTAATTTTTTGTGCTTTGCTTACTGCTGTGCTAAGCTGGAGCAATGGTGGGGCGATATGGGCAGTGCCTCTTTTTTGGGTGGCACAAAGCATTTTGGCGTTTTCATCGCTTGAGGCAGTCAATTATGTAGAGCATTACGGCATTGTACGCCGTGAAATAGCTCCTGGCAAATACGAAAGGGTAAACCCATTGCATTCGTGGAACTCAAACCATCGAGTGAGCAATTTCTTTTTGTTTCAGTTACAGCGCCACTCTGACCACCACGCCCACGCAGCACGCCCCTATCAAGTGCTCCGCCACTTCGACGAAAGCCCTCAATTGCCTTCAGGTTATCCTGTAATGATATTAATGTCGTTGGTACCTCCACTTTGGTTTAGAGTAATGAATAAAAGGCTGGAACGCTGGAAAAGTAAGGCGTATGATGCTGAACATATCAGGCAAGTGGTGCAAGCAACGGTGTAGGAATTTCTTATAATATTTTTTTAACAGAAGGCAATACATAGATTTCATTAATCATTTGCCATACTTTTTTTGGGAAAGAAGGAATAGACTGCTCTTGGTTTTTGCTTAACAAAAGGTAAAAACTTAAATCTTTACGTTCGTAGTGTGAAAAAGCATAAGGAGGAAAGAGGTTTTTCATTAACAAACTATATATACGAAATCGTTTGGTGTTTTCTTCTGGTTCGTTAGTTAGTGAGGCTCCAATAAACATAAATGAACAATTTTTATCTTTTTTGTAGAAAAAAAGCATCGCTTCTACACAGGTTCTGATTACTTTAGTGGCT
Organism: uncultured Microscilla sp.; assembly: GCF_947493425.1. Classification (GTDB taxonomy): domain Bacteria; phylum Bacteroidota; class Bacteroidia; order Cytophagales; family Microscillaceae; genus Microscilla. Next base: position 3,387 of record NZ_CANLRP010000011.1, read on the forward strand.
TTTGTAGTTCCCTTATAAAGACCAGACAATGTATTGAAGCGATCTTTTCTATTGATGTCTTTGTGTAAGCAAAAACTTACCTCAAAGGTTTTATATTCAAACTCCTCCAGAGATATAGTATACAATACTTGATTTGAGTCTCTGAAATTAAATAGGTGTTCTCTTTTAAAATGTTTCTTGTTGGAAGCCCTAGACGTATTAGGACCTAAATAGTTGATTTTATAGAAGGAGTCAAACATTTCTAGACTATATTACAAATTGATATGCCTTATTGCGTTCTTTCCATAAATCATCTTCTGTTAATAGTCTAACTCCTTTGGGTAACTCAGATGGTTTTACCTCACTGGTCAATGACTTGAGACCTTCCTTGGTTTTATATATAAAATCAATCCATAAATTTAAATATCTATCACTTAAATGAATAGAAGATTTCACAATTTTTGGTAGACTACTAAACTTTTCAGACTCAATTATTTTCTGACAATACATAGACATATTTCTACTATTATTCAGGGTATCTATTGAATTGTCAAAAAAGTGCCTCAATGGTTGATAACTATTTGATGTAATTTTAAATTCCCCACCATTAAAAATCACTTTATGCATTTTCTCAAGCTCTTTACAGGCTTTTTTAATTTTCCGATTAAATTTATATGCTGAAAACCTTAGCTTAAAGCTTAATTTTTTTTCATTCAAAACAGAGTTCAAAAAATCAGATAGATTTGCAAAACTCACGTCATTGCCAAAGTTTGATATTGTTTGTGTAGTCTGCATTTTTTTATTCCTATTAATTAAGTCACAAATTTACTAATAATGTGGCTTTATAACGATGATTTATACAGAAAGTTCATATACAAAGCCTAAGAACCTATTGATCCTCCTCAAACAACCACTCCAACCCCTCTTCTCTCGTTTTAAAAATACGGTAAATATCATTATTTGCTTCATAATTGGTGCGGGTACTAATGGTTTCTATCACGTTGTCTATAGAGTGTTGCAAAAACACATTTCGTGACAATACCAAGGCTGTTTTAATAGGGTTGATATGGAATGCCCGTTTGATGGTTTCGTTGGCTACCCATTGTTGATCATTTCTGGCAATAGTACCATGTTCACGGCTGTCAAAACACCATTTTTTTATATTTTTTTGCTCTGACAAATCATAGAAAGCAAGGAGGGTTTCCCGATACTTTTCGCCTTGCACAAAGTACTTCCAGGTGAGTATCAAAGCCTGGTTACCAGCATCGTACTCGATGAGTGCTTGATCATTTTCATAACATTTTTCCATAGACATAGAGGGTACCTGAGTTAAAACCGATCTGCCCTTAAGTTACAAAATGTCTCTGAACAATGCACAGTTCATTTGCTTTTTTCCCGAAACCCCAAAAGGCTACTGAACCAGTAATATTACAAGATAAGTATACTTTGAAGGGGATAAAAAACCGTTTTTAGATTTTAATCTTTGTATCACTTTGCGTGCTTGCAGAACGGGGCAACCATCAAGCGCAGCGGAACAATAGAGTTCCTAACTTTCGGTTAACCATGCCGTTCAAAGTATAACTTACCCTATGCTGACTGCTTCAAGCAAAGGCAAAGAGACCTTCATATAATCATGGGCTTTTTCGGTTTTCAATGACAAATTACTCAGGTAAGCATACTTTTGTTGAAGTGGCAACAATAATACTTCTATGGCATCAAAGATGAGGTGTTTGTCCTGTATTGTCAACAACAAACGAGCATCAAGGGTGGTAGCCACTTGTATTTTGGGCAAAGAATTTTGCCAGACAGCAGTCAATATAGGTAATAGTATGTATTGAATCGCAAAAGGAATAATTTGCCGATGCTCCATTGCAGGGGCTATCTGCCAGTCAATTTCCACAGGGTGTGTCAATTGGTGTTGCAACAAAAAAAGGTATTGTTTTACAAAAGCTACTTCGGTGTACAAATCTACCAGTTCTTCGTCTTTGTGCTGTAAAATATATCGATAGGTTTGCGAAAGCTTTTCAGTAAAATCTAAAGCCTCGGCTTCACTTGCTTCTATCAATGCTTCCAGCAAATGTAAACTATCAAACAAAAACTCAGGGTTTACCTGTTGTTTGAGCAGTTCAAACTCTGACGCCACCTTTTCGCCCTTAAGGTGTTCTGCCTCCAGCAAGGTTGCCTTCCACATACCAAAAAAATAGCGACTTTCATAAATAGCCCCCAGCACTAAAGTCAGCAAAGCAGCCACTGCCATGATTGTTCCCACTGGCACCAGGCTAAAAGCAATGCCATAGCTCCAGGTAATTACCCGCAAACCAATGAAAATAACTGTACAAGTATATAATACAGTACACCCTATAGTGGCTATAGTTCTTATTTGGGTTTGTTGTATTTTGGCATAACGTTGCCTAAATATTTTTACAATTGCCTGGTCACCTTCCCAAATAACAATTGAAAACAAAAACGAAAAAAGCACATTCTGTGGGTAGTGGGTCACGTTTTGAGGTGCCAGTTCTATAGCAAGTGGTATAAGGAGACTCATTGCCAACATTCCGACATAACGCCAGTGCCATTTAAAAATGTCCATACGAAAGTAACTCATGACAATACAGGGGTTGAGGATTCGGTTACCGACTTGTTTGATATTGGCTGCTCAAGCAATGGTAACCTTACTTCAAAAGTGGCTACTTTGGGTTGTATAGCTACGGGTTGTTGGGTAAAAAATGCGTAACGATCTTTGATATTTTTTAATCCAATGTGGGTCGAGTTTTCGCGCATACCTGAAGTAACCTTTTTGGGTTGTAGATTATTGCGCACAATCAGGCGATTACTTTTGGTTATAATGTTTAGATACAGCGGACGAGCACTGGAAATAACATTGTGCTTGATGGCGTTTTCTACCAGCATTTGTAAGCTCAAGGGCACTATTTGATGCTGTAAATATTCTTTTTCTACCAACATTTGCACTTTTAGATTATCACCAAACCTAATTTGCTGCAAAAACAAATAGGCTTTAATAAACTCAAACTCGCGGGCTACAGTGGTAAGTTCTTGGTTTTGATGCTGTAAGATATAACGGTATACCACCTCTAGTTTACGGGTAAATTTTTGGGCTGTTTTTTTATCTTCTGGAATAAGAGTAAGCAATGTATTGAGGCTGTTGAACAAAAAATGAGGGTTTACCTGATTTTTAAGTACTTCGAGCTGTGACTGGGTAGTTTGTCGCCTTAGTTTTTGGGTTTCGATGACCGACTCTTGCCAGCGTTCAAACAGGTAACGACTCTCGTAAAATGCGCCAATAAATAAGGTAATGACCAGATTAAAAGCCATACTTTGGGGGATAGATGACCAATGACAAGGAACATTGTATAAAACACTTGCCAGCCAATGGTTAAAGGTAACCAAGCCAAGTATAAAGAGGCACATTACCACAAACTCTAATAGTATACGAACGAGTGCCTGCGAATGCTTGGGGTATTTATTCTGGTAATGCCACATAATCAACACTGCCCCCTGCCAGTTGATAAAGCTTATCACCAGGTTGTGGGTAAGTCCAATAATGCCTATATCGACCGAAGAGGCCAGAAATATCATCAAGCTCAGTACAACGATCCCCGTGTACCTTATGTGTTTCTCTTTGACTTGCATATTTTCATGTACAAAAAAACCATTAAAAACGTAGTAGTTTAACCACGTTTTTAATGGTTTACAAGTTAAGCCTAAAGCCAAGCTTCTGCTATTTTTTTGCTGCCAAAACAATATCAAGCGTTTTGTTCCCTTTATTAGTTTCTCTGAGCACCATTCGCTTTTTGGTTATTTCAAGTAACTTTGCCGTATTTTCTGAACCAAACTCACTGATAACTGATAGTACCTTATCATCAGATAACTTCCAGGTGATTTTTTTTATTTTTCCTTTCTTAAAAACTTCACCTTTGCCTCCTGCCTCAAATATTATGTAAGCATTTTCCATCATTTTTTTAGTGCGTGTCCGGCTCTCCTTAGAAAAAAGTTGCATCTCTTTTAGTTCTGCTTCAGACAACTTGGCTATGGTAGCATCAAACGACACTACCCACTTTTTATTAATAAGTAATATTTCTGTAGACTGTGCCTGAGCTACTGAAAGTCCGCCAAGCATACATAGTATCCAGACATATTTTTTTAACCTTAGCATTATTTTAAATTTTTGATCTAAAAAGGGCTAATCTACCTTTGGCTTAAACACCAACATCACACCTTTAGTGTCACTTTCTTCCTGCAACACCAGGCTGTCTTTGGTAATTTTTATTATTTTCAACCGGCTTACCTTGCCATTTTTCTCAGTGGTTGTCAAGAGCTTGTCACCATCTGATAACTTCCAGGTCATTTCTTCTTCTTTGCCGTTCATTGAGGCCTTCGCTGTTCCACCTGCCTTAAAGACGATGTAGGATTGTTCTATCATTGCCTTCATCTTAGCCCTTTGCTCGTCAGGCATTTTACTCATCTGTTGTTTTTCTATCTCTGGCATATTTTCTATCATACCCTCAAAAGAAAACCTCCAGCCTTTGGTCAACATTTTCTTTGTAGACTGTGCCTGAACCATACTCAATCCACCCAATACCAGTGCCAGTGCCAATACATATTGTTTTAACTTCATCATGTTTAGTTTTTAATTTTAAAAAGTGTTTCAGGCAATGAGGTAAAAGTACTGGGATGTTTTTGGGAAGCTACAGGCTGTACCCCTGCTTGTCCTAAGTATGTTTATTACTTGGCGAGCCACACCAAAAAACCTTGATCATTCAACTATTGCCAGATTATATATACCTGTTGGGAGCAAAAATTGTTTGCATGGTAATATAATATCAGTGCACACTGGTATAAAAAAAGCTACCTCATACGAAGTAGCTTTTTTGTGTGTCAATCTAAAACCCATTAAAAACTATTGTAATATTTTAAGAAAACCACCACCTATAAGAAAGGAGAGATAAGTAAATCGTCAGGCGGTGGTTTTTCAAAGTAAATGTTGTTAGTAAAAGTTTCTGATATTTATTACATTAGAAGTGGTATTCAGTGGAGTATTTTTTTTGAAAAATTACATACACTACTCAAAATCAACCTATTAGCACCTATAAAAATCACAGAAAACCTATTTTATGGAAGTAGACAAAGTGGCATCAATCAATTTATACCAGACAACTCCCCAGCTCAAGGTAGTCATCAAGGAAAGTAATTTTTCGGGAACGTTAACAGGTTGGAACAATGAAATGCTTGCCCTTCACAAAAAGCCTAACACTACTTACACAGGATTTGTATGGCAAGGTTCTGCCCGGCTCACTACCTCACAAGGCGAGTTTGTACTGCAAGAAGGAATGTATTTTATGGTATCAGGCCAAGTCAAATTACAAGGCAATGGGCAAGGTTTTGTGATTGCCCAGCCAGGCTACCAGGGAATATTTATGCTGGGAGGTCCAGTAGAGCAAAAAGGGCGTTTGCAATATATAGATGGTTGTACCGACACATTGTTGATTGCCCCTGCCACGTTGGGCGATCCTTGCTTTAACTTATTACACATTCCAGCCAACACTTTTCAGTCGCAGCATACACACCCCTCGTTTAGGGTTGGCATGATTGTGAGTGGCGCAGGTGAATGTATTACGCCAGAAGGTAATTTTGCCTTGAGTCCAGGACAAGTTTTTTATATTCCTAAAGATGGTAGGCACAGTTTTAAAACTACTCACAGTGATTTGCGGGTAGTGGCTTATCATCCCGATTCTGATTTTGGTCCTACCCACCAAAACCACCCAATGATTAACCGAACTATACTTTAAAGAAGCTTATGAAATGCCCCAAGTGCGAACACGAACAAAAATACAAAGAAGGTATGACCTGCCTCAACTGTAATTATAGGTTTGCCATTAACCCCAAAGAAAAAGGTAACCTGAATGATTACAAGATGAAATTGCGGATTGAGCAGGTGAGCCAATCGGGACAAGTATATTTTACACCACGCCAGTTGTATGCCTTGTATAGGGGTAAATTTAAAAAAAATGACGCTTTGGCTATGTTAGTTTTTGGCGCAATAGTAATCAGTATATTCTTTGCATTTGGTAGCCCCGAAGGAGCCATAGTAGCAGGCATAGGGTTTACTATAGCCATTTTATATGAAAATTTTAAAAAATCGTGGTTATCAGAACAAGACTTTTTAGCTACTTTTAATCATTGGTATACCCGGAGCGAGTTGGCTAAAGAAGTAAAGCAGGTCGTATTGCAGCCTGAGTTGACACAATTGCCCCCAGATAACCACGAAAAAGATATTTATGATTATGGAGTAGAGGCAATCATTGTAACCGACCAGGATGTATACGTAGATTTGTTTGTAAAAAATAATTACCACACCCAATACAAGGCATTGATTATATCTAAGCACTTCTACCCTGCATATTTGACCCCTCGCCTAAAGCAACTGTTGCAAGAAAAACCTGACTTGCCTTTGTTTTTTATTCATGATGCTACACTAGAAGGTTTGCAAACAATGACACAGTTTAGGAACCATGCTGGGCTTGCTACTGAAGGACACCCCTGTATAGATTTGGGGCTTACTCCCGCTCATTTTAATCAGCTGAAACCTCTCAAAAAACTGCTTAAGGGCACTGATGATAATCATGCTCCACTTGATTATTTGCAACACCATCATTTTACATCTATTTTTAACAAATATGTTGTAGAACGTGCTGAACAACAGGCATTGCTGAGTGAGGAAGAGCTATCAGTAATAGAAGCTGATGATTTGTCGGATCGAATATTAATGATTGACTTGATTGCTGATGATTTTGGATAGGTATTTTTTACTTGCTTTGCTCTAAATCAACAACTAACCTTTGCTTGTTATTAAAACACGCCCAATCGTTTCACTCATCATGTCTGTAATATTTGGATGTACCCACGCTCAAATCAATGATTTGCCCCACATGTTTGCCCAAGTAAAACACCGAGGCAGTCACGAATACCAATCGGCAACTGCCCCAAAAAGTCAGCTCTCGATAGGTTTTAGCATTCCTGCGCATGAACATATTCACCGCTACAGTTCGGGCATTGCCCAAAACAAAGATATACTATTGGCAGCCTCAGGCAACATCACCAATCAAGGTTTTGAGCCTTTATCACCACAAGGTTTACTAGAGCTTTACGCCAATCAAGGCATTGATTTTTTAAAGGGTATTCGGGGAGCTTATACATTGGTCATTATCAATAATGAGGACATATACATTGCCCGCGATGGCACTGGGCAACGAACCATATTTTATACCACCCAACAAAATCGTTTGGCGTTTTGCAACGAAGCCAAGGGGATTTATGCCTTGCCTCATTTTAACAAACAACTCAACCTTGCCGCTATTCCGATATATTTTACGTTTAGCTTTTTGCCTTTGCAAACTACCATGATGCAAGACGTATACGAACTACCCGCAGGTATGTATTTGCATTATCACCCTAGGCAAGGTGCACAAACCCATCGCTTTTTTGAGCTAGAGGCTTTCGCCAAAACCCAAAAACAAAGCACTGAGTATTGGATAGACCGTATTAGGAAAGAGGTAGACCGAGAGATTGAGGCAAAAATGGCAAACGAAAAAGAAATTGGAGTATTTTTGTCAGGAGGGCTCGACTCTAGCATTTTGGCGGCAAGGGTAGCACAACTGTCACCCAGTAAAATTCATACTTATTCTATCCATTTTGGCAAAAAATACCGCAATGAATTGCACTATGCCCAAAAAGTAGCCCAACGCTACCAAACCCAACACCACGAGGTAGAAATTAAGCCTAAAAACTTTGTCCCCCAATTGCGTCAAGCTATTTGGCACCTCGATGACCCCGTGGGTGACCCTATCACCATTCCTAACTTTGAGCTTGCCCGGTTTGCCTCACAAACTACGCGGGTAGTGTTTAACGGCGAAGGAGGTGATCCTTGTTTTGGAGGTCCCAAAAACATTCCTATGTTGCTCAATCATTGGTACGGGGGCATCGAGCACCCCCCCTATTTTCGTGAAAAAGCTTACCTGGCTTCTTACCGTCGGGGGTATGCTTACTTAAAGCAAATACTCGCACCTCGTTTGTTAGAGGGATTTGATGAAGATCAACACCTGGTGCCTATCCTGACCCCATTTTTTGAATGCAAGCATCAGAATTTTCTTGACAAACTTATGACCATTAACATGCGGCTCAAGGGGGCACACCTTATTTTGCCCAAAGTAGAACGCATGTTGGGTGCGGTGGGAGTTACGCCTGTATCTCCTTTATTTACTTCAGAAATTGCGCAAAGCAGCATAGAAATGCCCTCGCAGCTCAAGCTACAGCAAGGCATCGAAAAGTATATTTTAAAACAAGCTTACGCCAATGAATTACCTCCAGAGATTATTCGACGCCCCAAGAGCGGCATGCGGGTGCCCCTGCATTATTGGTTTCAGGGAGAGATGAAAAAGTACGCAAAAAAAATGCTTTCGGCCAAAAGTATCAGGCGCAGTCAATTGTTCAACCCTGCCACTGTAAAAACTATCCTGAATTATAATAAAGACACGGGGATTCATCGCCACGGGCTACTGATATGGATGATGCTCACCTTAGAAATATGGCAGCGTCTGTTTATTGAAGGGGAAGATTTGTAGTTTTTAGAAGGGCTTGAAATAAGCCGATGTATAGTTGGTGTAACAAGTCTTACTCTACCTCTGCAAGCTAAAGCCAGCACATACAGGTATTTTTCACTATCGTTTAGGTTTATAACCTTACCCCCATGATTGTAATATCGTCTCTTTGTTCAATGCCTTGCTGGTGCTCTGCCATCACTTGCTGTAGTAACTTTTTTTGTTCTAGCATGGGCAAATGTGCGTGTTCGTCAAAAAAAGATTTTATTCTGAGCGAGCTAAACTTGGTACCTTCAGGGCCCGCCAAACCCACCAACCCATCGGTAGTTAAGTAAATGGCTGATCCTTTGGGCAATAACAACGATTGATTAGTAAAAGCACGTTTTTTACGATGCCACCCCCCTATTATTTTACGATCTCCTTTTAACTCTTTCAAAGGTGTTTTCTTATTTATTTTATAGTACAACGGACGACGAGCACCTGTAAAAGACACCAATGTTTCCTGTTTGTCTGGGGTAGGCTCAAGCAAACAAAAACAAACATCCATTCCGTCTGCATTGTACTTTTCTTCTTGTCTGAGTGATAGTCTTATTTTAGTATTGAGCATTTCGAGAATACGTACTGGCGAGAAAAAGTGACGTTGATTTACTATTTCGTTGAGTAGCGTGTTGCCAATCATAGACATAAACGCACCAGGAACCCCATGACCAGTACAGTCGATGACAGCAATCAAAGTAATGCTTTTGTTCTTCTCTCCGGTAATTTGTTCATACACATTTTCTGAGATATGAGAAAACCAATAAAAATCTCCTGACACTATGTCTTTAGGATTATACAAAACAAAGTGATCGGCCAATACCTGGCGCATGGCGGTTTCATCTGGCAATATGGCTTGTTGGATAGTTTGGGCATACCTGATGCCTGAGGTGTAATAATGATTTCTGGCTTCTACCAGTCGCAGTACTTCTTCTTTTTCTTTTTTTTCTGATTGTAGCTCCTGCAGGGTTTCGTGTAGGCTTTCTGATTGTGCCATTATTTCCTCCTGCTGGCGCTCCATTTTTACATTTTTATAAATTAAATCACCTCTTTGTTCTTCTAGCTGCTTAAAGTGTTCCTGAAGCTTATCTCTTTGTCGAGTGACCTCTTCGGTACGCTCAGCAATCAAAGCTTCCAGACGTTCGTTTTTTAGGCTCAGTCGGCGCGAACTCCACCAAATGAACATAACCACTAACCCTAGCACCAACAGGGATATTGACAGGTATACCCACACAGATTTGTACCAGGGAGTAACTATTATAAAAGTATAAGTAGCTACTTTGCTAATAGCCCCTTTGGTATCTCTTGCTCTTACCTTAAAAGTGTAGGTGCCTGGGCTAAGGTTGGTATACTCTTTTTTGCGTGAAGCCATCCACTCCGACCAATTTTGATCGTAGCCCACCAGCCAATACTGAAAACGACAAGATTTATGCAATGAGAAATGATTGGATGCTACTGTAAACCTAAAATCATTGATAGTAGTAGTAAAAACAGAAGGAAGAGTATTTTTTATTATATGTCCGGCAAATAATAACGAGTCTGCCTCTTCATTTCTTTCCCAGTCTACCCTGCGTATCAAGGCACTAAAAGAAGAATCTTTAGTAGACTTGTGCCCAAGGTTGTACCAAACTACTCCTTGGCTAATACTCAAAATAACGTTTTGCTTATCAATAAAATAAATAAAAGGAGTTTGCCTAACCCTAAACATGTCGTAGTTTAAGTCGGTTTTTTTGTAAGACTTACCATTGGTGCTTTTTTCTACAATACAGGTTTGGTCTTTTGTCAATACCCAAATTCGCCCCTTTGAATCTTGGTGTAGCCACATCACAGGTTTGTTTTTGCCTATGACTGTAGATAATGCGTGTGGTTGAAACTTGTCTTGGGTTTGATTGTATTCATATACGCCTTTTTTGGTGGTGGCCAGTAGTTTATGATTAATCAAGAATATTCGATTTCCAGCATCAGAGGGTAGGCCTTGTGCTTTGTTATAGCGGGTATAACTGACCACACTGTCTTTGGTTTTGTTCAAGCTAATCTTGAGCAACCCCTTGGCGTTAGCTGTCCAAACATGGCCACGCTTAGTTTCAAACAGGTAACTTGCCTCATTAAAACTTTCGTCAAAACCCTTGAGTTTTTCAAGTACACTATTTTTATTATTTAGGCGTAACCTATACAAACCATCCTGAGCACAAACCAGCATCAGTTCAGGTTGCTGTATAAAGGGCATCATACACAACACATGGGTATTGTGCGAAATAAAAGACACCTTCTGGGTATTGTCAAGCGCGGCTATGCCCAACGAATGTCCTCCTATTATTTGTTGGTCGTGCGACTGGGTCAAAAACCAGCTTTGCCCTTCAGTATTATCTATTTTGCTAAAATAGTTACTTGATTCTTTGCCGTGAATCTTTTGGTGAAAAATACCTTGTGAAGTACCTAAATAAAGGCTTTGATGATGCCTCAATGCGGTATATACGACCCCTTCCAATCCCGTTTTTTCATTCAGTACCGCAAAAGGTGAAAATATATCAATGTGGGCAATTCCACGCTCTAACCCCGCCCACAAACGATTTTGTCGGTCAAGATAAAGCGAAAGTACGGTGTTAGACTTTAAGCCTTGCGACTTGTCAATTTTCTTGATTAAACGCCCCTTTTTGTCAAAAATCAAAACTCCAGCATTGAGTGTACCAAAAGCAAAGTAGTTGGGTGAGAGTTTTAGCCCTGTATACAACTGGGCTGGTTTGATCAACTGGTTGGCTGATGGGCTCCAGGGGACAATTGTGTTTCCCTCATACAAATATACACCTTGTCTGAAAGTCCCAATCAAAATCCTCTCTTCGTCAAGGGGCAGCATTGTATGTACTTTTTTATTGGTAAACAATTGCCCTCCAGGTATTAAGTTAAGTTTCGCGCCCTGTAATTGTTGTAATCCTGTACTTGTATCATCAATATATATCTTTTGATGTACCTTAAAAATACGCTGAAAACGTTTTTTAGCTGGAACTCGCACAAATTCCTGATTGGTTAAATAGTAGATATAAAGCGCCGCTGGGCTAAAAAAAATAACCTGATGAGGGGTAGTAATAATTTTGGTAAATGTAGGTAAGGGGGTGTTGAATCGAAGTGTTTTTTGATAAAATGAGTGATACTGTAGTTGACCAGAAACACTTGGCTGCAAAAAGCCCAGATGCCCGTTGCCTGCTACATATATTTTACCCTGTTTTCCTTGTGCAAGGGCTTTTGCTGGCGCTTGTTCTTTTAATGAAATAAGCCTCTGATCTACTCCATCAAACTCTACCACTCCATTATCGTTGGCTATAAACAACAACCCTTGGGAGCCCTGCAAAATTTGCCAATTATGGAAAAGCTTAGGGTAGTCTTCCAGTGCATAGTTTTTCATCAGGGGTATCCCCTTATCCCTAATCTTAAGTGTATGGCTTACTTGTGCGTATAGCTTAAATAGACTCAAGTACAATAAAACTCCCCAAAATATAAACCTTTGAACCATGCTCATTCATTATATCATCAACCAATCTTGTGCCGTGATAACTTGTATATATTTTTGGTTAATTGGTTGGACATTTGATTGACCCCAAAGTTAAAGACTTTTAAGTAAGTAATTGCTAAAAAGTAAAGTATAAAAAACAAACAATGCACGTTATTGTAAACAATCAATAGATAAATCAACAAAAACACTGATAAGTAAAAAACAGGTTTAGAGTTCAACCCCGATCAACAATATATCATCTCTTTGTTCTGCGTCTTGTTGAAAGTTATTCAATGCGTTTTCTACTGCGGTTTGTTGCTCATTCATTGACAAACTGGCGCTGGTTTGTAGAATTTGCCTCAGCCGTTTGGTGCCCATGCTTTTTCGTTTAGGGTTGGGGGTATCTACAAAACCGTCTGACGAGAGGTAAAGACGATCACCCACATCTAAGATTAGTTCTTTGGACGTAAAATATTTTTCTGTGTAAGATTGCCAGCCACCTATAGAAAAACGGTCACCCTTTAATTCTTCCAGGTTGTTTTGATGGTAATAGTACAAGCCTCGCTTAGCACCTCCATACATTACTTTTGCCTTATCTTCTTCATACTCAATCACACACAAACAAACATCCATTCCTTCACGATTACTTGTTTTTTGTTGGTTCAGGTCTTCATAAATACTCTTATCGAGTAGCCTTAAAATATCTGCCGGATCAGTTGCTTTTTTTTCGTTAATGATCTGGTTAAGTAATGTGTTGCCTATCATACTCATAAATGCCCCTGGCACTCCATGTCCCGTACAATCAACCGCTGCTACAATCACTTTTTCTTCTACTCTACTCAACCAGTAAAAATCACCTGATACAATATCTTTGGGGCGATAAATCACAAAGCCACCTTTCAATAAGCTCAACAGGTCTTCTCGGCTGGGCAAAATGGCTTGCTGGATATTTTGTGCATAATAAATACTGGTAGTAATAAATTTGTTTTGATGTTCAAGGTTTTTACTTTTTAGGGCTAGTGCCTCTTGAGTACTGATCAACTCTTCTACATTTTGGCGCATCTCTTCTTCTTGCGCATGTAAAATCTCATTGGTTTCTTCTAGCTCAATTTTTTGCTCTCCAAGCTGCTTTAATGCCTTTTTCAATACCAGCTCGCTTGACTTGATCCGTTGATTCTGAAGCTCTAACTCTTTTTGTTTTTTCTCCATCACCTCATGAATCGACCTCAACTCTTCTACATTTTGGCGCATTTCCTCTTCTTGCGCCTGTAAAATATCTTTTTGTTCTTCAGCCTCCATCAACAAGTACGTTGTTTTGACCCCCGCCTGAATGTTCAAAATGGTAGAAGCAATTCTATCGGCCAGATTCTCGACAAACTCTATTTGATGATTTTCAAACTCAATGAATGAACCTATCTCCAGCACACCTATCTCTATTTGGTTTGAGATCAAAGGCACAATGAGTATATTACCATTTGTAATTTCATCCATACCCAACGACACCTCAAAATAATCGGCAGGCACTTTTACCTGGTGTATAGTACCTTTCTCTATGAGCGCTTGCCCCAACAACCCTCCGCCAAAATCATCATCTAGTAGTATTTTGCGATTTTTCCGGCGTTTTTCGCTGTAGCCATAACAGCTCACCAGCTCTAGCTGTTTTTGTGCAGATTTATCGGCAGTTTCTTTAATTTCGTTGAGCAAAAACAATCCCCCCTGATTGCCATTCATATATTTTACCAACTGGCTTATCACTGTACTGGTCAAGTCTTTTAAATCGGTATCACCCGCACTTAAAGTGTCGCCAAATTCAGCCAGTCCGTGGCTTGCCCAGGTTTGCTTTTGGTTTTCTACCATCAACTGACGTAAACGATCGCGTGCCACTACCAGCGTCATAAAAAGACTGCCTTCAGCAATCATCCTGTTTTTGGTTTCCATCTCCAACTGAACATCATAGTTGCCCTGCCCCAAGTGCCTCACAAAAGTTTTCACCTCTTTCAGATTATAAGCAAGTTCTGCGGTAGCATTGGCTATGCGCCCTATTTCGTCTTTTTGGTCAATATCTAATACTTCTTCCAAATTGCCCAACACCATATTGTTTGCTACCTCGCTCAATTTATGCAGGGGACGAAAAGCATACTTCCAGAAGATATAAATCACCAATAGTAAAATAAATACATTGCTTAGTATAACCAAGCGTCGCATCTCTGCTACTTTTTGCTGACTTGCTCGATTGGTAAGGTTTACTTTTTCAATAATAAAATTACTGGTACCAATAAACTTTTCATTGGCAGTCACCGCTTTTTGAATAATGACTCTTTGTTGGGCAGGAGTGTACTTTCTAAAAGATTCTGTATTGATTTTAAGTATTTGATCCTGGTAGGCTTGCCAGTCTTTTTGAAGTGTATTGAACAAGGGGAGGATACTTGACTCGACTGGCTTTAAATGTACTACTTTATTATTAAAAACAACCTCACCACCTAGCTGTAGTGTCCGTAGCGCTGTTTCTAATTGGGCTATAATGGTGTTCAATTCTTTTTTGGCGCTTTGGTCGCCATGTATGATTTGTTGGCTTAGGCTCAATATTTTGATGGATAGGCTTCGGTTGCGCCCCGCAATGTTGATCCAATTGTTGGTTTCCTCAATTGACTTGTTGTTAAACCCACGCATCAAAAACTGACTTGCAATAATGATGAGCATTACCACAAGTAATGGAATAAATAGTTTATATCTTATAGATAAGTTATGAAAGCTTTTAGCCAACTTTAGCATAAGTACTAATAGTTTTGTCTAGTTGAAAACACTCTTACAAGTTTGTTTTTTTTCACTACAAAAACAATGACAATTTATATAAATAATTTGGACGAAGGCTATTTTTGCCAAATTTCAAAAAAATATATTGGCAATTCACTGTCAAATAGTTACACCTCTATTGCAAGTACTGTAATGTCATCTCGTTGTTCTGTACCTGCCTGATGTTGGTCAAGGACATTGATCAGCTTTTCTTCTTGAACATTTAACGGAAGCGAAGCACACTCTTTCAGAAGTTGTTGGAAACGAGTTGTCCCAAACTTCTTTCTTTCTTGATTATTCTGATCTATGAGCCCATCAGTAGTTAAATAAAGTACTGAACCTTTTTCTACGGCAAATGCTTGTTGCGTAAACTTGGGGGCATCAGAGTACTTGCCTCCACCAATAGAGTGCCTGTTTCCTTTTATTTCTATTACCTGGCGGCTATTTTTTGGGGTATAATATAGTGGACGTTTGGCTCCAGCAAAAGTTACCTGAACCTGTTGCTCGTCCAGAGGCTCTAGCATACACAAGCATAAATCCATTCCATCAGAGTTTGCCTGTGACTCTTGTCGCAAAGCCAAGCGGGTAAGCGCGTGTAGTTCTTCCAGCACCTGAGCAGGTTGTACTATGTGCCGGTCGCTTACTATTTCGTTGAGCAAAGTATAGCCAATCATGCTCATAAATGCCCCTGGCACTCCGTGTCCGGTACAGTCTACCGCAGCTACCAATACTTTATCATCCAGGTTGTCGAGCCAATAAAAGTCACCTGATACAATATCTTTAGGGCGATAAATCACAAAATGATTTCCCAACAATTGTTTGATTCGTTCCTCAAAAGGCAGTATTGCCTGTTGAATTGTTTGAGCATACCTAATACTAGCGGTAATATCCTGATTTTTTCGATGAATAATCTGATTGTTTTTTTCGAGTATACTGTGCTGCTTTTCTATTTCGTCCTTTTTCTCTTCAATTTCGTTTTTTTGCAACTCAATCTCATTTTTTTGGTGTTGTATGCTATCACGTTGCAGCTCAATCTCATCTCTTTGACGTTCAATCTCATCTTTTTGTTGGGTAAGCTCACGATTCACCGACTTAAGCACTTCTGCTTGAGCCATCATTTCTTCTTTTTGAGTTTCGAGCTCTACATTTTTTGCTGTAATTTCTTCTTTTTGATATTCCAGGGCTTCGTTTTTAGAAATAATCTCTTCTTTTTGCTCCTCCAGAATTTTATTTTTGTTGCTTATTTCGGTTGTTCTTTCCTCTACCTTAAGCTCTAAAAAATCTTTTTGCTGCCGCAAACGACGTGTATTGAGCCAAATCACTCCCCACAATAACAATAGTGCCATCAGGCAAAAGCCTATATAAGCCCATACTGTGCGATACCAAGGGGGGGTAATTATAAAACTATAAGACATTTCGGAACTCTCTATGCCGTATACATTGCGGGCTTTTAAATGAAAAGTGTACGTTCCTTCGGGCAGATTGGTGTATTCTTTTTCTTTGTGGTTTACCCAAGCTGACCACTTTTGGTCAAAATTCTCCAGATAATAGCTGTATTGAATAGTTTCTGATTGGGTGTAGTAAGGTGTACTGAATACAAACCGGAAATTGTTAAATTTGAAGGGAAAAACTTTGATCAAGCTTTTGGGTTGTTTGTCAAATGTTTGCCCTTGCCTGGAGCTAAATATACCTGCAAAAATCAAAGAGTCACGCCCTTCAGAATTTTCCAGCTCTACCTTTTGTAAAAAAGTAGAAAAACTAACATTATAGTTTCGGTCAAGATGGCCACTATAGTGGATAATGCCCTCTGAAGTTCCCATCAATACCTCCCCACTTTTGAGCGCCGAAATACAGTACACATTGGCACCTTTTAATGGGGCAAAATGGTTGTAATTAGGGACATACTTTTCACTCGATTTTTTTAGAACAGCTATTTTATCGCCTATCTGACACCACACATTGCCTTGATGGTCTTCGGCAAGAAAAAATACTCTTTCACCACTGGGTACATAGCGGTCTAAAGCATCTTTTACAAATTTATTTTTTGCTTTATTAAATGCATAAATTCCCTTTTCAGTGGCAAATACTACTCTGCCAGCTATTTTAAAAATACGGTTATTGAGATTAGAGGGCAACCCATACTTTTTGGCATTGTACCTAGTCAACTTATTCAAGCTATCATTTTTGTCCAATCGGAAACTAAAAACGCCAGTGTTTTCGTGCGACGACCAAAAAATACCCTCTTGGTCTTGGTGTAAATAATGGTGTTGATCAAATGTATTGGGGTATTGTGGGTATTTTTTAACCTTTGTCCAGTTTTCGCGGTTTTTTATGCTGTACATTTCCAGTCCCTCAGCCCCTGCTACCAACATTTTTTCATCAGGTATACGTACAAAACTCATCGCATGATTTTGACCTTGGTATACCTTTCGTATACGTTGGTTGTGTATACCCAATACCCCATCAAAATGACCTACCCGAAGTTTGTCATCCACCTCAACAAAACTCCAGGTTTGTCCCGAAGAGTTTGTCATCAATCGAAAGCGGTCAGAAGCAGGTTGTAAAATATCACTTTTTCCATCCCAGTTTTTGAAATATAACCCCTGATTGGTAGCCACATACAAACGATCATTATAAAAGTGTATATCATTAGTTCCTCCTTCTACTCCAGTTCTTTGGTCAAACACAGATATTGGTAAGCCAATTTGTAACATAGAGATGGCGTTTTCGCAACCTAGCCATAAGTTTTGGTTATAGTCAAGGTAAGCATAATACACCGAATTGCTGATAAGTCCCTTGGGTTGGTCTACCAGTTGTACAGGATTGCCAGCGGTATCCAACACTACTACTCCAGAGTTGAGGGTAGTAAAAACATAATATTTGTTGTGCAAAAAAGAAGCGTTGTATATTTCGGCGTTGTTAAAAAACGGAGTAAGGTCGGTTCGCCAAGGGGTAAAAGTTTGGCCATCGTATATATAAAAGCCTTCGGTTCGGGTAGCCACCAGTATTTTATTATCGGCAAAAGGCAGTAGGCTGTAGATGCGTTCTTTGGTAAATTTTTCGCCGTTTGGTACCAGTTCCAGTTTATCCCCCTTGAGCTTCAGTAAACCTTTGTCCCACTCTCTGGCATAAAACTGATCATTGACCAGGTATGCCCGATGGAATTGTTTGCCTTTACTAGGGCGAATGACTTTTACCTTACCTTTGGCGTTTTTCAGGTTTTTTGGAAAAATATAAACCCCTGTGAAACTAATCATATAAATGGCGTCAGAACCCAAATATATATTCCACATATCGTTAAAATTTCTTTCATTTTTGGGCAGTAAAGGCAACAATGACTTATACTCCATTTTGCCCAGTGAGTCGGGCGCCAGATAACCAATTTCGCTTAGGGCACCTACATAAATTCGCCCTTGATCGTCTTTAGTAAGTGCCCTTACTACCGATTTATTGGGTAGCTCTATCAAACGCCAATTGCTTCCATCAAACTCTAGTATTCCATTGTTGTTACCAAAATACATTACCCCTCTATTGTCTTGAGTGATTGCCCAGTTTTGGTTAGATGCCTTATAATCTTTTGGAGTAAAATTTTTAATGAAAGGAATGCCTTTGTTTTTGATCAAAAACTCGGCTGTATTCTTTATGGCATTGTTTTGCCCTACCACAGACAGGTGGGTGCCACATACACAAATAAAAAAATATATAAGATAGCTTCTCATGCAATAATCCCCCTTCTATACATTCAGTACTCTCAGAGCTTGTCAAGCAGACACCAATTGCTACCTTGCCTGCTCTATGCCTGTATGTGGTGCTTGTGTAGTGTGTGATTGGTCACAACTTGTAAGCAACAAAACCAACAACTTCGTTCTCTTGAGTAGTGAAGCCTTATTTTAATTTACCTTTTACCTAATAATGATCAGTTTACTTTGACTGGTAGTTCCAAATTATGAAAAAATAATACCAACTTAACCAGCACCTAAAAATAAGCAAGCATTTGCAAACAAAACCCAAGTTTGAGTTAGTTAACTGATAAGCGTAATGTACAGCATAAAAACCAGTCTTTCAGTAAGCTTTGCTATTTTTAGTGATAGTATTGCATAAACTTTTCCGAAATTAGAAAAAAAACAGTGGACACCAAAAATAGCCAAAAAAATCAGTGGCCAAAATTGTATAGCTACTGCGAAGGGTTAAAGGGGTTTTGAAGCAACTTGTTGTCTACATAAAATGTATGTAAAGCACGCATTTCTCTAATGGCATCGGGTAGTCTCTCTAGGGCAGTGTTGTATGATACATCAAGTACCTGAAGTTTTTGTAATGTTGTAATAGCGTTGGGCAATTGGGTTAGCCTGTTACGACGCAAAATCAACCTTTGCAATTGCTGCAGCTGTTGTATTTGTTGGGGCACTTGATGAATATAATTGGCACTTAAATCTAAAGTAACCAACGCGGTCAGTTCGAAGAGTGCATCAGGTATTTCGGTAAGCTTATTACCTTTGATTCCCCCCAGATCAAGGTATTGGAGCTTGTGCAAGTAAGCTATGTTACTCGATATGGTATCTATTTGGTTGTTTCTTAGACTAAGTTTGGTCAGGTTAGGCAACTTACCAATCATTTGGTCAAGCCTGACAATGTTGTTATTGGCAAGGTGGAGATTTTTAAGCTTAGTTAATAGTTGTAAAGATTCAGGGAAACTATTCAACTGGAGGCTTTCGAGGTATAAAACCTCCATATTGGGTAAGCAACTGAGTGGAGTTAAATCAAAGTTGGTAAAAGGGTTTTTGCTTAGATTTAATTTAGTAAGCCAGGGCATCTCACTAAGCACCACAGGCATACTGGTTAGTGCACAATTACTTAAGTCAAGTGATGGCAACTCTTGCTCAAAAGCCACTTGGAGCTTTTGCTTCGCCTGATCTGTCATGGCTTTACACTTTTACACATGTTAAAATTATTTACTTCCTTTCCAGCTTTTCTTCCAATAACTTAATCTGTGCATCTTTGGCAAAGATTAGCGCTTCTTTAGTCTTAAGTAGCTCTTCAAGATAGCTTATCTTCTCTTGCAAAATCTTAGGATCCAGGTACTCCAGGCGTTCCTCTTCTGAAGCAAACATATCACCTTTACCTGTTAATAACCACTCATAAGTAGTATTAAACAAGCTTACAAACTTCATGATGGCATGCAAAGATACAGCTATTGTACCTGTTTCCATTTGCGAAAGCGACGGACGGGAAACTCCTACTTTATCTGCCACATCTTGTTGACTTAACTTTAATTTTCGTCTGATGGCGAATATTCGGTCGCCAATACCATAGTTATCTTTCATAGAAAATGTTGGAATAGTTTGTTTTTGTAAATAATATTTACATAATTTGTGTTAGATAACAAAAAGAGAAGGTAATACTTACTAAATCATCTCTAACAAGGAGTGAAATCCTTTCGCTGAACACATTTTGTAAAAATTCACAACTAATATAATATTTTCAAACCATATTAACCAATTATTTATGTATAGTTTTTTTAATGAATGGTCAGAGGCAAAACTACAGGAGGTATTTCAGCTAGAGTACCGCCCCACCGTATTGCTCGACGATTGGCTGGATACCTACAGCGAACTGTCTTCCATTGAAAATGAAACACTTAAAGTATTGCAAAAAAGGCTCAATACATTTGGTGAAAACTGGAGCAAGCCAGACGCCCTGTTTAGCTTTGTTGCTCCTTTATTTCACCTGGCAGACCTGCACACTCCCCATTTTAGGCTCTTTCACCAAGAAAACCTCTTTGCCAATGTTACCGATCACCATGTTTTTTATGACACCACTGACTTGGTGATAGGAGGAGGCACCCAACAATTGGGAAACCCTTATTTTTGTTTGGGAGTGTACGAACGCAATGACCACCACGAGTTTACCCCTGAAGGGCAGTTTTTGGCGAGCTTATTGGCTGCCCACCACATGAACAAAAATGTGTTGCCCATATATGGCGCACTGGTGGTAGACAATCACTGGTGGTATTTTGGGGTTTTGCAAGGCAATCAATACGCATTGAGCCAAGTATACCTTGCTAATAAAAATAGTCTTACTCAAATTTATATGATCATTAAAGAGCTTAAGCAAATATTACTTGATTTGCAACAAGCCAATGCTTCTATCTTTCACTCTAACCCAACTCCTGTAAAAATGCTTAATTTTCGCGATTGCACCACGGCTCAACTACGCCGTAACTTTCAACTAAAAAGAACTCAAACTAACCCACTGCTCAAAGAATGGCTAAACCAATCGCTGCCAACAAACAGTGATGAGGAACAGGTATTGCTGCGCTTACAAAAGAAATTGACCAAACGAGTGGACAACTGGAACGAACAAGAACTGATTAAAAAGTTTATTGCCCCTTTGGTAGGGTTGGTTAACTTTGATACCCCTCATTTTCAAGAGTTTGCCAATAGAAGTTTATCTTTGCGGGTAGGCAATGTAGAACTATCGGGCAAGGTAGATGTAATGGTAGCACAAGGCATAGAAGAGCCCGAACGCCCTTATTTTTGCTTTCACGAATATAAGAAGGAAAAGGGTTGCGACAACGACCCACTGGGGCAAGTGGTGGCAGCTATGTATACCGCCCAACAACTCAACCATGATGATTTTCCGATATATGGGGCGTATGTTGTAGGTCGACAATGGTTTTTTGTGGTGTTGCACAAAAACACCTATTGTGTAAGCCTGGCGTATGATGCCACCAAACAGGAAATTTTTGACATTTACCGTATTCTCAAAACCCTTAAAACTATTATTGCAAAGGTGGTAGATACTAAATAAGCAAGCTTATCAACCCCACAAACCATCCTTTGAGATTGTACAGAGGATGGTTTTTTTGTGAACTTTATTTTATCCAACAACAATTAAACCTTCGCTTAAACATAGGTGGAGTGCTCATTGCGTTTTCTTACCATAGATCAATTTTTATCAACAAACATCTGCCTAACTTTGTTATCCAAACAAAACACTTGAATAAAATAACAATATGAACAATTTTGAATTATATGTACCCACAAAGCTGGTTTTTGGTGAAGGCGAAATAAAAAAATTAACCGACCTGGTGCCCAAAGACAAGAAGGTGTTGATGCTGTATGGTGGCGGAAGCATTAAAAAAAACGGTATTTATGACCAGGTAACCGAGGCACTGAGCAGCCACGAAGTAGTAGAGTTTAGCGGCATTGAGGCTAACCCACAATACCAAACTTTGCTCAAAGCATTGGAAATTATTAAAAACGAAAATATAGGCTTTTTGCTTGCTGTAGGCGGTGGATCGGTCATAGATGGCACCAAGTTTCTGTCATCAGCAGCCCTCTACAAAGGTGATACTCCCTGGGACATACTCGCCAATCGTATTCGCACGTACGAGGGGTTGCCCTTCGGTACAGTACTTACCTTGCCTGCTACAGGTAGCGAAATGAACAGCGGCGCAGTAGTAAGCCGTAAAGAAACCCAAGAAAAGCTGACAATGGGTGGGCCAGGCTTGTTTCCACAATTCTCTATTTGTGACCCTACCGTTATTCGATCTTTGCCTCAACGCCAACTTGCCAATGGAGTGGCAGATGCCTATACCCATGTAATGGAGCAATATATGACTTACCCGGCAAACGCATTTTTGCAAGACCGTATTTCTGAGGGTATTTTGCAAACTCTGATTGAAGTAGCACCCAAGGTTTTGACTGATCCTAATGACTACGTGGCAGCATCTAACTTTATGTGGTCTTGTACAATGGCGCTCAATGGTTACATTCAGAAAGGAGTGCCTACTGACTGGAGCGTGCACATGATCGCTCATGAACTCACTGCTCACTATGGCATTGACCACGCCCGTACGCTGGCGATCATTTTACCCAGTGCTTATACCAAAAAGTTTGAACAAAAGAAAGAAAAGCTTGCCCAGTATGCCGAACGGGTTTTTAATATACAAACCGGAACCGTGGAAGAAAAAGCTAAAGTAGCCATTCAAAAAACCGAGGAGTTTTTCCACTCTCTGGGCATTAAAACCAAACTAAGCGACTACACTGACAATTATCAAGGTTTTGGTGATACAGTAGCCAAGAGTTTGAAAGCCCACGGAATGATAAAACTAGGCGAACACCGTGACATTACGCCTGAAGTAGCTGCCGAAATTGTGGAAATGGCTTACTAAGGAACGTGATCGCAATAACTGTCCGATTTAGAACATATCCTCTTTACTGACTTTCGTTACCCCGGCAGTTCCGCCGGGACTACGAGCTTTTTTCGCCGTAGCTATGGCTACGCCTGCAAAAAGTGCCTCAGCCAGCCTTGAATATATGCCCTCAACCTCGACACTTATTTTGAACATGTTCCTAAGTTAAAATAAAGCGTAAGGCAACTATCCATCTTTTTGTTTGCTTTTTGCCTGCCCTGTAAATCAGGGGTAGTCTACTTCTCTGAACTTTGCTTTCGGATGACAGGCTGCCCCTGATTTTGATTAAAGAACTCTTACTCGTTAAAAACAAGTTGCCCATGCCTGCTATAGGGGCAACGCCAGGTTATTATTTTTATACTTGGCCTCTTGAGTCACATCTTCGCCAAACCACGCAGGTGGAGTAAACGCATGAGCAGCTTCTTCTGTTTCAAACTCTACTTCTACTAAATTTAACTCCTTATGTTTGCCCAAAAACACATCTAACTCGGCAGTTAACCCATTGCCCAGACTTATTTCATAGCGGGTTTTGTCTATAGCATGGGTAGACACCTTAGTAAACAAGTTGGCAAACTCTTCTTGGGTAAGCTCCATTTCAAACTCTTGCCGCACCAAGTGTCCTTTTGATTTTACCGTAAAGGTATACACTCCATCACGCTCACGAAGCCTGACAGCTGGTTTGATGGTAATATACCATTGTTTGATGCGGGTTTTGGGGTAACTGTCAAGATTTTGCGGAAGTTCATTCACTAAAAATTTTCTTTCTATTTCCATCTTTTTGTTTTAAGAGTGTTTAACAAGGCTTTGAAATTACTCAAAACAAACCCAAGCTGCAAGTACAGCTCTAAACCACGGGATTTTGGCATGCCCGATCGCTCTTCAAAACTATCAGATGTTATGAGTGACTCGTTCGTGCACCATTTTTTGGCAGTATGCTTTCAAAATTTACTTTTTCTTTTTATGTGAGATATTCTCAATAATTGAGGATAAAAATTGACCACTTTTATTACCAGTTAATAGATAAAACCTTATTTAAAGTGTATACAAGCAATATATAACCTTTAAAATATGATCAAAAAAAACACCCCACAACCCTTTATTGTAATATTTCAAGAACACCCATTGTATACACCGATTCAATAATATCGTTTTTCCTGGGGTGAATCTTACATAGGCACCTACACGTAAGGTTGTGATTACCTAGCTTTTAGCCTACCTTTGTAATAACAATAAAGGAAATAAGAACAACAAAAGATCAAATTGAAAAACTGATTATTATAGGAAAAAATACTAATCAATATTGGTACTTTTTCCACTTAAATAATGAGCATAGTTTTCTGCATATCATAAAAAATATTGAGGGATTTTTATATAGAGAGTTTATGCAGAAATAAACAATATGGAAAATAAGTATTAGAACGATAATTTTTCACTATTCATAGATAATTTTTAAGATTACACATTGGTTGTGTAGATTAAAAGGTTGGTTTACAAGGTTGAATCGGTCAAGACTTTTAGTTTTGACCGATTTTTTTTTGCTTAAGTTAAAAGGCTCTCTAAAAAAATAGTATTGTCAGAAGAATGGTAATAAATTAAGTAAACCACCATATATTTGCAGCGCAAAGCCTCTCAAGTATGAATTTTGGGAGGCTTTTTATTATACCAAGTTAGTAATGGACAAAAAATAACCCCCGAATCAAGTTCGGTTCACAACTCCGAGCTTGTTCTCGGAGGACTGTAAGCTTTCGATTTAGGAAATGACCTTTACTACTGATGCTTCGTTACCCCGGCAGTTTCGCCGGGACTGTGAGTTTTTATTGCTCGTAGCGATGCCCCGAATCAAGTTCGGGATTCAAGTTCTACGAACGCAACCGTCGCGCAAGCTGGCTCAACATCCACAGGATGTTGCCATCTCGCCTCAGTGGTAAATTTCTATCTCCAAATGGATACCTTATTTTTCAACCATTACTTAGGAATGGTGTAAAAATAAATTTCTATAGTAACGCTAAAATATTTTGTTGCTAGACGCGGTACGGCAATATCCAGTGGATATTGAGCGAGCTTGAGGGATGGTCGGCTAATAGCAGCGCTATTCGGCTATTTTTTAACAAAGTATAGCCTCAAAAGATGAGGTTAAGAATGTAAATTTATTTTGGTACCATTCCTTAGTTAATAATTCATTTTATCTTCTGGTGCAGATTGCTTTGGCAAAAAATACCAGACAAACAACATTTACACACTTTAGAAATCGAGGGCTAAAGTGTGATTTACTTAAATTCAATAATCTAAATTATTCGTGATGAAAAAATCAGCTTTCACAAAATACTTCATCCTTTATATGCTAGTGGCTCTTGCAATAAACTTTACTAGTACAAGCAGTTACGCGCAAACCCAGCAATGTGACTCATGGACAGGCATTGCCAACATGTCGCGCAACTCACGAGACAACCAGTCGCTTACCTTTAGCATTGGCAATAAGGCATACATCTGTCAAATATTGGTGGGGCTTCCTTACTTACTTGAATACACCCCTGAGACCAATACCTGGGCGCAAAAAACCGGATTTCCGGGATACGCCCGCTCTCAAGGCGTGGCTTTTTCGGTAAATGGCAAAGGATATATTGGTTTGGGCAGTCGGTTTTATACTTATTTGCAAGACATTTGGGAGTATGACCCAGCTACAGATACCTGGACAAGAAAAAATAATTTTCCGGGGCAAGGCAGAAATAACGCCCGAAGCTTTACTATAGGCAACACAGCTTATATAGGTACAGGAGACACGTTTGACAAAACCAATACTTTCAATGACTTATGGAGGTATGATCAGGACGAAGACTCTTGGACAAAAGTGGCAGATTTGCCTGGCAAGGCACGCTCAGAAGCGGTATCGTTTGCCCTCAATGGTAAAGGCTTTATAGGCTTGGGAGAAGTTGATGCAGACAGCACAGCTTTGACCGATGTATGGGCGTATGACCCTCAGAGTAATAGTTGGGAGCAAAAAAATAAATTTGAGGGAAACCCGGTAAAAAAAACCACTGCTTTTGCGGTAAATGCCAAAGGGTATATTTGCGGAGGCATAGACACTCAACACAATGACGGATCACGAAAAATGTGGGAATATGACCCCTCTAAAGATACCTGGACACAAGTGGCCGATTATGCTGGTACTGCCAGGGTAAGCCCACGAAGTTTTGTAATTGGTACCACTGCCTATGTAGGACTTGGAATTGCTAAAAATTATTTTAAAAATAATTTTTGGGCGTATGTTCCCTGCAAGAACAAAGGCGGGAGAACCTCTGCCTTTATACAAAGTGCCAAAACGTTGGCAACAGCTCAAAATGTACAGCTATACCCTAACCCTAGCCCTGACAAAATAAACGTGGTATTACCCAACCAGACAAGGTGCCTAAGTGTGACAGTATTTAACGTAAAAGGTGAAGTGGTAAAGACGTTGGAAAATAACCACGAAAAAGCCCAAACTTTTTTAATAGACCTAAGCCTCCAGCCTAAAGGCTTGTACTTTGTCAAAATTACTACAGATAAGGGCAACACTGTAAAGCAGGTAATCATACATTAAGTTTTCCTCATCAAGTTCCCCTTCTTAGGCTTGATACAATTCGCCTTCCAGAACGACCAACTGTTTTGGAAGGTGTTTTTTGTTGAACACTTGTTCTTTTTGACAACAATACTTAGTCGGTTGCGCTTGCCCCGCGCTTAACAAAGCACTTTCAAAAAACCAAAACCTTACTAACTTTGCCCACACAAAAGTCAGCAAATAACCCCTTAACACATGTTAGTCATTAAGCAAATAGCTTCTATCACTCAGGCAACACTTGTTCAGCAAACCCAATCAGATCAAGCTGTATATCATTTATTGCTCGACAGTCGCAAACTTTATAACCCCTCACAAGCTTTGTATTTTGCCATCAATGGCGAACACCACAATGGGCATGAGTTTGTGGCAGAGCTATACGCCAGAGGTGTACGCAACTTTGTAATAGAAGAAGGTTTGCCTGCCCATGTTCAATTACCTAACGCTAATATATTAAAGGTAAGCAATGCAATAAGCGCCCTACAGCAAGTAGCCGCAGCTCACCGTAACCAATATCAAATACCAGTCATTGGGGTAACCGGGAGCAATGGTAAAACAATGGTGAAAGAATGGCTTGCCAAACTGCTGGCAGAAGATTTTAAAGTAGTAAAAAGCCCCAAAAGCTACAACTCACAAACAGGCGTGCCTTTGTCGGTGTGGCAAATGAACAAACGCCATACAATGGGTATTTTTGAGGCAGGCATTTCTGCCAAAGACGAAATGAAAGCCCTACAAAAAGTCATTCAACCCAACATAGGCATATTTACCAACCTGGGCACTGCTCATGATGAGGGTTTTGACAATCGTACCCAAAAATTTGCTGAAAAGTGGAAGCTTTTTGAACATTGCAAAGCTGTAGTTTGCTGTGCAGAACATTTACAAACATACCACGATATTGTCACAAAGAACTCTTTTAACGGGCAACTCTTTACATGGGGCAAAAACGAACAAGCGCAATTGCGACTGCTGGACAAGAAAACATGTCTAAACCAGCAACAAACCCAGCTAAAAGTACAATACCAAGGCGAAAACCATTACATTCAGGCTCCTTTTATAGATGAAGCCTCTATAGAAAACATCCTACATTGTGTCGCTACTATGTGCCTGTTGGGTTTGTCGTTTGCCAAAATACAACGCCGCATTGCCCGGTTGCGCCCTGTGTCTATGCGTCTGGAACTCAAACGCGGCATGCGCAATACTTACCTGATAGACGACAGTTATAACAACGACTTGGCAGGGCTAAAAATCGCGCTCGACTTTATGAGTACACAAGATGTAAACCTGCAAAAAATAGTCGTGTTGTCAGATATGTTGCAGTCGGGTTTGCCCCCCGGAAAACTGTACCAAGCCATTGCCCAATTGCTGAAAAGCAAAGCTATAGACCGGGTAATAGCGGTAGGCGAAGAAATAAAGAAACACCGGGCGAGTTTCAATGCATTGGATGTGGTATTTTTTGACCAAACTAAAGACTTGCTAGAAAGCCAGGTAGAACTTGCAAGGCTTGCCAATGCTGTCATATTAGTGAAGGGAGCCCGCCGCTTTAGGTTTGAACACCTCGTACATCAGCTTCAGCAAAAAGTACATGGTACTGTGCTTGAGATTAACTTAGATGCCTTGGTACACAATTTAAACTTTTACCGGGAACAGTTGCCCTCTCGCACCAAAATGATGGTCATGGTAAAGGCGTTTGCCTATGGAAGCGGTAGCGCCGAAATCGCCCACTTGTTACAATTTCACCGGGTAGATTATCTGGGGGTGGCTTATACCGATGAAGGAGTGTTTTTACGCGAAAGCGGCATCGATTTGCCCATTATGGTTATGAACCCCAGCGAAGATACTTTTGACAAACTGCTACAATATGACCTGGAGCCTGAGATGTATAGTTTTAAGGTTTTAGACGAATTTATTCACTTCTTGAAAGAGCAACAAACCACTGCCAAAGTACACCTAAAAATAGACACTGGAATGCACAGGTTGGGCTTTGCTGCCGAAGAAGTACCCCGTTTACTTCAAGTATTACAACAAACCGACACACAACAAAAAGCACCTCTGGATTACCTCAGTGTAGCATCGATATTTAGCCATTTGGCAGGCTCTGACGACGCCACTCACAATGCTTACTCTCAACAGCAAATCACACTCTTTGAGAAAGCTACCAAACAAATAGAAACGGCCTTGGGTTATGAGGTGATCAAACATATTCTTAACTCACCCGGTATTGTGCGTTTTCCTGAGGCAAGTTTTGACATGGTGCGGTTGGGCATTGGGCTATATGGAATAGAAGCCAACCAAATTGCGCAAAACCAGCTTCAATCTATCAGTCGATTGACTACAACTATTTCACAAATTAAGCATTTACAAACAGGCGAAACGATAGGCTATAGCCGCAAGGGAGTAGCAAGCCATACTACCAAAACAGCCACCATAGCCATTGGCTATGCTGACGGCTTTAGCAGGGCGTTTAGCAATGGGGTAGGCAAAGTAATGGTCAATGGGGTAAAGGTACCAGTAATTGGCAATGTGTGTATGGATATGTGCATGATAGATATTACAGGGGTAGAAGCAACAGAAGGTAATGAAGTAATTATTTTTAATGAAGAGCTTTCTATCAGTGAGTTAGCCCAAAGCATTGGCACCATTCCTTATGAAATATTGACCAACATTAGTCAACGGGTAAAGCGGGTTTTTTACCTTGAGTAAGGTTGAAAAGGGGCACCTGCAAACGGGCGCCCCTCTCCTAAGTATTGTATTATTTTTGAAAATCTCCAAGGCTAAACATTTGCTTATAATTGTTAGCAATCAAAGCACCCTTTACTCCTCCTTTAATAGTGACCGAATTGCCTCCTGAGGGCATTGCGAGGTCAATGGCTGCCCCAGTAAATCCACCAAAAAGCTGCTGGGCATTGGCCTTTAGTTTCCACTCACTATTGGCAGTGTTTAAGGTCACATTGTTAAGCGCCAAAGTAACCGTTTGATAAGCAGTGTTGTCTCCAGTGTGGTAGACAAAGGCTCCTTGTTTTTGCCCGTTTTGTATATAAAAGCCCTCGCTTCTCAAAAACATATAACCAGTTTTCCAGGTCCAAAACATTCCATTGATAGGGTCTAAAGCCCCCTCTTGCGCCCCACTACTATTGCGTACAGCGTCTACTCCTACCGAAAAAATCAGTTCAGTATATTGCCCCTGAGGAACATCTGTAAGACTAATAGGCACTACTCCAGCGTTGGCATCTGTTACTTTCAATAAATGATAACTCTCTGGTTGTACCCAAACAGAACCATCGGCTTTTTTAAGCTGAATATTACTTATATAATAATTGAAAGTAGTAAACTCCACCTCATCGTTTAATAGCGTAGTATAGGTTTTGTTTAATTGTAAAGGTTGCCCGGCAAACTCATTGGTAAACCTCAGGTTAAGTGTTGTTTTAGGTGCTGACGTATCTTGTTTAATACAACTTGCTGTAATCAAACTGAAACAAATCAGCGTGAATAATTGAATGTGGTGACGCATATTAATTAAATAATTATATTCAAAAAACCAGGGTATACTAAGATTAAAGTTGGTATTCAGGCAATTGGTCAAAGCCTGTCCCCAAAACCATTTTTGTATATATATTCAGACTCTGTGCTTGATCTTTGCCCCTATAACATTATACGTTGTAGGAAAGTTTAAAATGCACTCAGGATCAGTTATTTATAATTAACCAATATTTCAGCAATGCTTTTTTATAAAAAAAAATACTAAAATATCAAATTGTTTAATCTCCTATTTAAATGTTACTTAACCAACCCATAAACAACTGATTAAAAACAACTTACCCACATTTAGTTTATGTGTTAAAAATATGAGCACTGCATAGAATAAAAATAAAAAAAACAATAAATCTAAATGAACAAAACAAGATCAAAATATCATTCAAAACGTTTATATTTATATAAATAAACTTACTAAATGATCTGTCTTGGTTGATAAAAATAATAGAACATTATGAAAAAATCACACAATTACCTATTTATAGTTTCTAACCACCCTGGCTTGGCTTATTTTTCTGTTACAGAGAGGGGGGTTACTAAAAAAACACCCAAAAGCTTCGGTAATTATTTAATTATCAATAACTTTTGGGTAGCTTTATTTGCAAAGCTTTAGGCATTTCACATATATTTGTGAAGATGCGTTTGTACTTTCTTATCATTCATTCAGTAAAACTTTTTCTAAATTCACTTTACTATAAAGTGTCTGATAGTCAGTATTATACCACCTAATACCTATCCATTAGGGAACAAAATTTAGTTAGAAATTAGCAAGTGTACCCCCTGAATATATGAGAATTGATAAAATTCGCCTCAAAAACTTTAGATGTTATGAGGAAACCGAAATTGAGTTTCACCCTAACTTCAACATTGTCATTGGTATCAATGGTACCGGAAAAACTGCTGTGCTGGAAGCATTGACAGTAGCTGCAGGGTCGTTTTTTTTGGGCATCGATTACGCCGAAAACCGCCACATTCGCCCCGAAGATATCAGAGTATTAAGTACCGAGTTTGACATTAACGAACAGTTTCCGGTAGAAGTAGAAACCTGGGGGGTGATTAATGGGCAGGAAATCAGTTGGCTCAGAGAACTGACTGGTCCCAAAAACAAGACGACTTACGTAAAAGCCCTCAAAATAAAAGAACTTGCCAAAGAAATTCAGAGCCGGGTACGGGCAGGCGAAAACGTAAACCTGCCAATGGTTGCTTACTACTCTACCGAACGCCTTTGGAAAGAACGTTCTGATACGACTAAAATCAGTGGTTCGCGCCTCAAAGATGGCTACTACAATGGTTTGAAAGCTACCTCAAACAACAAGTTTTTCACCAAGTGGTTTGAAAAAGAGGAAATGGTAGTTTTGCAACAACGCAAAGAATCGGTAGGGCTTCAGGTGGTGCGCAAAACAGTAAGTAATTGTGTGGATGGCTGCGAAAATGTATACTTCGATTTTAACCGCCGCGAGTTGATTATGGAGTACAACGATGGGCGAAAATTGCCATTTAAATATTTGAGTGATGGGGTACGTAACACACTTGCTACAGTGGCTGATATTGCTTTTCGTTGTGCAATGCTAAACCCTCACCTGGGCGAAGATGCGGCTCAATTGACCGAAGGTTTGGTGTTGATTGACGAACTGGACTTACACTTGCACCCCTCCTGGCAAAAAGAAATTGTTAATAATCTAAAAACCTCATTCCCTAAAATTCAATTCATTGTCACTACCCACTCTCCCCTGATTTTGAGTACAGTACAAGACCGTATTGTAACAATGGTAGATGGCAAAGCTTACTATAGTGTAAATACCTATGGGCGCACTGCCAATGATGTGTTGCGTAATGTAATGGCTACCCCCGAACGCATAGAAGATGTACAAGACAAGCTAGACTTATATTTTGAACTGATTGAAGTGGGTGAAGGCTTGAGCGAAAATGCGATGAACCTGCGCAAACAACTCGAAGAAGCCATTGGAAACGATGACCCGGAGTTGGCAAGAGCCGACGTATTGCTGGCATTTTATGAAGACGAATAATATTCGTATATTTGAACTTGCAGCCTAATTATATTTAACTATTTTACGTCCACCTCCCAGGTGATTGGTTGAGCCAATTAGCAGGTGTAGGACTTACAATTTTTCTGCATCAAACTGTATGAGATACATTCAAAAAGGACCTGAACCTGAGTCACTTACAAACTTCAAAGGTTTAAAGCACAAAAACTGGAAACCTTCTTATGATGTATTGCCAGACGAGGTCATCAAAGACATCATCAACTCTTTGTTATACTATCAGGGTGGGCTTTGTTGCTATTGTCAGGTAGAAATCAACCAACAAACCTCACGCCTGATACATTTTCACTCTCAACAATACTTTAAAAAAGAGGAACTCAATTACGAAAATTTGTTTTTATCCTGCAGTACATCTGAAGGTATGCCTCCTCAGTACCAACATTGTGCTGCGCATAAAGATGAAGCCATTATTCCTAAATTTATGGACGATACCCGTTGTAACTCTTACTTTAAGTATAACACTTTGGGCGAAGTAGTACCAGTAAACGCATATGGGTTACGCACCATCAAACAAATTCAGCTCAACATGAACAAGCTGTCGCCCAGCGAAAAAACGGTGTTTAATACTATAGAAGTGCTCAACCTAAATGCCAGTAAACTTAAAGAACAACGCAAAGCCATTATTACTGAACTTGCCAAGGTACTGCGCAAGGTAAAAGACAAAGAAAAAATCAAGCACGCGATGGCAGTGTACCAAAAACGCGACAAAAATGGGCGTTACCCACGCTTTGCTGGAGTGGTTTTGTCTTATTTGAGTAGTTTATAAATACACTTGTTATTTTAGACATTGACGGGGTGATAAACTGCCAGCAAGCACCTACTCACCCCTTGTTAACTTCCTTTCTGATATACTCTTTTTCCGAATTTAAGTGTATACATGCTTAATATTATACTAAAGCAATACCCTCTCAAAACCATTCTTACTTTTTCGTGACAAACAGTGTTTGATGTAGTAAAGCAATGTCACATTTTTAAAGAAAATGATGTTAGACAAGGACTTTATGACCAAATCAAAGGTTCCACAAATCAAACAGGTATTGAACAGATAAATACCACTTGACAATTATTTAGAAAAATGAAGCAAAAAAAACTGTTCTACGGGCATTATTTCATTGTATTTTGCTTGTTCTTCAACCTCGCCTTGTCCAAGCCTACTCAAGCCCAACCTAACCTCAACGAAGGGGTTGGTGGCACTATAGGTGTTTCACTTTCGCTGGGCTCGCACCAAAACTCACTGGGTGTGGTGTTCAAAGCCTATTACTTTTATGAACAAGTCCAATTTAACTTCCAAACCCGATGGCGATACAATGTAACTACTTATGGCCCTCCCCGTTTGCTACCTGGCATGGAGGTACAAACCAACTATGGGCTCCTGTTTGGCTGGGGTAAACAAACAGAGGTACAAGCACACACTTTTTTACTGCCTTTTGGCAACCAAATGAAACGACTCAATGCTTTGGGGTATGTGTTTAATGTGTATCACGACAAAATTAAAACTTCGCAAACTACCGGAACTATTGCTTTTCAGGCAAACCGACTTTGGCTCGTAACAGAAAATGATGCTTTGGGAGATATGGCGGTAGACAAGTTTAGAACCGGAGGGGTGTGGATCGCTTACCGTGTTCAAAATACAATGATAGCACTCAATACCCGGTTTTGGACAGGTAATTCAGGGCGAACCCCAGTCATTGAAAACTCCCACTACCCCGCACAATACGGCTACCGGGATATGTCAAATGCTATGTATGGCAGGTTTTCGCACGGTATTTTAACCATGCAAGTATTGCAGGCTTTACCTTATGGACAAATAATAGGGGCTGAAGTTGGGTTGGATGCAGAAATAATCAGGCATTTTCTTCAGAATAAACTGATACATGACTTGTATTTTGTACCTAGTAAGTGGAACCCTTCTAAAAACCCGCATGTACCCATGATAGATGCTAATGGGTTGCCTTATACCTACCAGCTCAACCAACGCATTAAACCCAGCCAGGGTGTATTGCACCTTACCCTTAATCCTTGCCTATTCTATTGATATCTTCTCGAAATAAGCTATAAACCAGATAAAATTGTAATTTTAAAGGTTGAAAATCAAAAAAATCGCCAGCTGACTACGTATTTAGTTGTCAAAATGTTTATTTTTGTGCAGATAAATGATGTTATTTTTTTATTAATTACTCTAAACAACCCCATATGAACTTTAAAAAGTATCTTTTCATATTACCCCTTCTAATGTTTACCTTCATCTCATACCAAGGTATTAGTCAAGACAAAATATATAAAATGGCTCAAAAAGCTCCCAAACCCCGCACTGGGCTAGAGGCCTTTCATGACTATGTGAGCAAAAATGTGCAAAGGCATAAAAAAGGAGTTACAGGAAATGTGTTTGTACAGTTTGTAGTCGAAAAAGATGGAAAGTTAAGTAATATCAAAGTATTAAAAGGATTAGGAGGTGCAGCCTGTAATAACGCTGTCATCAAAGCATTGCAAGGAGCCCCTCGCTGGTACCCAGGCAAACAAAATGGTAAGCCAGTAAGGGTAAAAAAAATACTTGCAGTAAAAATCTAGTTTAGAGACCACACATCATTAGTGCAAAAAAGCCTGAAGCTGTTACAAAACAACTTCAGGCTTTTTTAGCTATAGCTTCCTTAGGCCTACTCTCTAATGCTTTTCGGCCTTTTCGCCTGCTCTCACCGCTACTTCCATGTGGTTTTCCTGAGGGGGCATGGGGCATACATAAGATTCATTATAAGCACAGTAAGGGTTGTATGCCTGGTTAAAGTCCAAAATCACGTTGGCCTCGTTGCCGTTTACCAAGGGGACATCCAAATACCTACCTGCACCATAAGTTTCTTCCCCAGTGGTTTGGTCAGTAAATGCTATAAACAGTATTTTATCTTTGGGCTCTTTTTTCAACACCAATAAGCGATGTTTTTTGCCTAATAAGTTAAACGCAACATAGCCATACTTTATATAGCTTTCGTTTTTACCACTGCTGGTAGGCATTTCCAACATTTCAGGTTTAGGGCTTGCTTCTAAAGTAGCACGCACCCGATACCCTACATCAGGTATATAATAATGTAAGCCGTGAAAAGCCTTTTTATCTTTGATTGGTGAGTCTTTACCACTTTCAAAATACTCATCTTTTGCTTGCCGTGCCTCCATTATTCTGGTTACATAATCTTTAGACACTTTCTTTTTGTCAGTACTTGAAAAAGAATACACCAGGCTAATCACCACAACAACACCTACAATCCAATATATTTTTCTCATTGTTTTTCTTATTTCAAATTTACATCATGCCCTCATCGGCAAAACTGTAATAATTGTAATCGGTAAAAATCATGTGATCTAATACAGGTATTTCAAGCATTTTACCTGCTTCGGCCAGCTTACGGGTAAGTCCTATGTCTGCCTGACTAGGCTGTAGGTTACCCGAAGGGTGATTGTGTATCACAATGATGGATGAAGCCAATGCCTCTATTGCTTTTTTAAAAATAACCTTAGGATCAGCAATGGTACCCGACACTCCACCAGAGCTTATCTGTTCTTTTTTTATTACTATATTTGATTTATTGAGCATCACTGCCCAAAACTCTTCGTGTCCCAGGTCCATTAAATGAGGAGCAATGAGGTCGTACACGTTTTTTGATGAGGTAATGCGTGGTTTACGGCTTGGCTCACTTTCTTTGCGTCTGCGCCCTAGTTCCAACGCACTTATGATAGAAATAGCTTTGGCTTCTCCTATTCCCTTAAATTTCTTCAGGTCTTTGATACTAAGTTTGGCAAGGTCGTTCAGGTTATTGCCTACACTGGTGAGTATTTGTTTGGCAAGATCTACTGCACTTAACGACACCGTGCCCGAACCAATCAATATTGCGATAAGTTCAGCATCGGAAAGTGAGTGTTTGCCTTTAAGCAATAACTTTTCTCGTGGACGGTCTTCTTCTGCCCAACGGGGAATTTGTAAACGACCTGCCTCCAAAAACGACTCTTCGCTATTGACTGTTTTATCAACCGTTTGATCGTCGTTGTTGTTTGCCTGAGACGAAACAATATCTTGCATAGTATGTAAAGCCTTTGTTTGAGGCAAGTTACAGAATTAGGCATAAAAAAAAGCCATACATTACAAAATATACGGCTTCACCTCATCTTTTGGGAAGTAATTTGCTACTAATTCATATTAACCCAAAGCACTTACTTGTTTGGTAAGTTTAGATTTTTGGTTAGCAGCTTTATTTTTGTGAATCACGTTTTTACGGGCTAGTTTGTCTAATTGAGAACTAGCTGTTTTTAAAAGAGTTTCAGCTTCAGATTTCTCTTTAGTAGCGTTCAACTGCTTTAAAGTAGCACGTAATTGCTTTACTTGGTAACGATTTCTTAATCGTTTTTTTTCGTTTGCTCTAATTCTCTTAAGAGCTGATTTATGATTTGCCATACTTCACTAAATTCTTTTCGTTTATATCTATGGTTCTGCTTTTCAAAAAAAGAGACGCAAATTTATAAGTAAATATTGAGTTATTCAAGGTTGTGCTACAATTTTAATAGTAATTTTTTAGACCAACACTCATTTATCACTATTCACAGGAGTAGTATTGTATTTAAGGTCTTAATATATCTGCCCCAAAAACACTTCCCCCTCAACTTCAGTCTTTTACTACCCAACCTATTATTGATTTCAATTAAATTTCCAAAAAAACGTATGAAGGCTTTTCAATGCTTGATGTAATATATAAACAGTAAATAGTAATTTTCATAAAAAAAATTCAAATTTTCATATTACACTCACTTAGTTGTATTATTTAAATGTTAATATTATCAAATTATCATATAATATTACCAGGCTATAGTATTTTGTTTTTTAGTTTAGCTATAAATCTGCCTAAAAACAAAAAGCTTATTTGTAAAGTACAAAACAGCTTCTTCATATTACTCCGATATTGCATTTATTAGAAAAATACAATCAACACCCCCTATTTTCTTAGTTATGTGCAAATAAAGGACTATTAACAAAAAAATATACTTAAAAATTTCACAAAACACATCAAGCTTTATACATTTGTACAAAGAAGTTAAAAAAGGTATTTTGCTATGAATAATACAAAAACAAAATCTCAAAAGTCTTCAAAAGTTGAAGCTACTCAAGAAGCTGCACAAACTCGTACCCGTGAGGTTTTCGAAACTTTTGTAAACGCTCAAACTCAGTTAATGACTAACTTTGTTGAAGCTGCTAAAAAAGTTCAGAAAACTGTTGAAGGAACTGACGCTGCACAAAAAGCAAACGAATTGTACAAAGATTGGTCTGAAAAGCAAAAATCAATTGTAGATTCTATGGTTGACACTGCTAAAGGTCAATTGAAATTAGACGATGCTCCTGACTTTTTGAAAGAGTGGGTTGAGTCTCAAGAAAAATTTGCGCAGAATGTATATGAGTATATGCGTTCTTCTTCTGACAAAGTAGCTAATACTGACTTCATCGAACTATACAAAGTGAACATGAACAAGGTATATGACAACTTTGAGTCTATGTACAATCATATGACTGAGCAATTTGGCAAGCCTTTCAGCGAAATGAAGTTTATTCCTGAAGATGCTGTAAAGAAAATGGTAGAAATGTGGAAACCTATCTACTCTTTGAACTAAGCCATTATTAAAGCTCACAGACATTCATTATCATGGGTGGAGGCAATTAAGCCTTCACCTATTTTTTTTGCTTTGCATCAGCGACACTTTTTAGGTAGGCATCCCGCCATTTCTCCGCCAACTTTTTGTTTCGCTTTACTCCCAACCCAGTAGCATACATTTTGGCAACTCTTTGCTGAGCATTGGTATACCCCTGTTCGGCCGCCAGTTTGTACCAGGCAAAAGCTTCGGAGAAATTCCTCATTGTTCCTTTCCCCAACTGGTACATTACTCCAGTATTATACTGCCCCCTTGCGTGCCCCTTGTTGGCAGCTTCTGTATAATACTTGAGTGCTTCTTTGTAATTTTGCTTGCACCCCTTGCCTTTTTCATACATCCACCCCAAGTTGAGCAATGCCGAGGCATCACCTTTACTGGCTGCTTTCTCGTACCAATTAAATGCTTCTGCTTCATTTTTATCCACTCCATCACCGTCCCTTAAGAGATGAGCCAAGTTTCGTTGTGCATCTAATTGTCCCTTGAGCGCTGC
Organism: uncultured Microscilla sp.; assembly: GCF_947493425.1. Taxonomy (GTDB): domain Bacteria; phylum Bacteroidota; class Bacteroidia; order Cytophagales; family Microscillaceae; genus Microscilla. The sequence continues at coordinate 41,849 of NZ_CANLRP010000011.1, forward strand.
TTTGCGGTAGCAATCTGCAGCCAATTTTTTGTTTACAGCCACTCCTTTACCATCAGCATACATCCACCCCAGGTTAGCCGCTGCGCTGACATCTCCTTGTTCTACCGCTTGGCGATACCAAAACACAGCTTTACTAAAATTCACTTTTACCCCACGCCCGTGGTGATACATCAACCCAGTATTGTACTGCCCAGATACTTGCCCAAGTGCTGCCGACTGCTCGAACCAATGCGTTGCTTTAGTAAGATTGACGGCTACTCCCAACCCCTTGTAATACATCCAACCCAAGTACAGCATTGCTTCTGGGCTTTGGAGCCTGGCTGCCTTGCTGTACCAATGCAACGCTTGTTTGTAGTCTTTTTTTTTGTACAGATTAATTTCGCCCAATGCTTCAAGTCCTTCATACCCGCCTAAAGCAGCCGCCTGAATATAGTAAGCACTGGCTTCATCATACTTTTCGTCTTTATAAAAACTTTTGCCTTGACTCAATAATAAAGCTTCGCCTGGTTTGCGACGTACCGATGCGGGAACATTTACCTCTAATGGCTCTATATTATACACCCATTCTACATTTCTAAGCCAATGACGGGCTTTTTTTACTGCGCCCGTAGTAAGTGGATTACCAGTAAGTATTACTTTTTTGAGTTGAGGGAGAAGTACAATATCCTCAGGGATAGCCTCAAGCTTATTGTAAGAAAAATCAAGCACTTCTAAAGTTTCTGACTCAAATACTTCGTGCGGAATCTCTACAAATTGGTTGTAACTACAGTCTAGCACTTTGAGCATTTCTACCAAGCCAATACCAGGCGGTAATCGGGTAAGTTGGTTATGGCTCAAGCATAAATGGGTAAGCGCATCAAGGTAACTTATTTCTAAAGGCAAGGTATAGCTATAGGTATCATCGCTGCTTTGGATAGTCCCTAAAAAATTATAAGACAAATCCAGCTCCTGTAGGTTGGTAAACTGGGTAATTTCGGCAGGAATTTTTGCCAATTCATTGAACGATAAATTGAGTTTTTGGAGTTTGGGTAATACTGGCAACTCGCTTGATAACTCTGTCAATAAGTTATGCCTCAAGTCAAGACTCTCAAGTTTATTTAACTCTGCCAGTTGGAGCGGAATTGTATTAAAAAAATTATGACCAAGGTTTAACTCTCTTAACTCTTTCAATGGTTGCAAAGTTTGCCTAGACAAACCCTCTAAAAGGTTATGGCTCATATCGAGCGTTACTAATTTATGAATACCTAGCAGAGCCTGCATTGGAACCTGTGTCAGCATATTACCCGAAAGGTCAACTCTGGAGGTAGACCAGGGTTTAAAGTAAAAATCAGGAATGGTTTCCAGGTTCAGGTCTATCAATGCTGCCTTTTTACGGGTACGAAAGCCAATACTTTTCAACCAGTCTGCTACTATGTCATTGTCAAACAAGGGAACCAACGCTTGCACCTCATTAAAGTACAGTAAAAATTTCATGTAGTCGAGCTTGGTTCGATACATCCAATGAGGCAATTGCTCTGCTACTCTGTCAAGCAAACGTCGTAGCCACTGCTTTTTTGCCTCGCTCTGTACTGTTTTATCTGGATGTAAATGCCCAGCACAAAACAGTGTAGTCATCTGTTGGTGGTTTAAATGACCTGATAAGCCTTTGAGTGTTTCTACAAATGTATCTTCTTGTCCTTTAGGGATTTCACGCTGATAAGTATCAAAAAAACGAGTGAAGATGCCAAATTTCTTTAAAAATAAGGGCAATGCTTTTAGAGGATTGCCATCGACATTTAATTGTTCGAGAGTTGATAGCGAACTGAGGGCTTTAGGCAAAGTAGATAGCTCATTGTTCGACAAGTCTAACACTGTCAAGTGTTTCAGCTGTTGGATGGCTTCGGGTATATCAGCTAGTTGTCCGTTGGCAAAACTTAATTTTTTGAGTTGGGTAAGGTTAAAAAAATCAGTAGGAATGTTGGTGATGTGATGGTACTCAATGCTTATTTCTTTGAGGTTGATGCAAAAATTAGCATTACTAAACAAAGAAGGTATTTTATTTAAGGGTTTGTCTGTTTTGCCTGACAAGTTTATTTTAGAATCATATCTCCAATCAAAAAACAGCTGGAGTGTTGCTACATCATAGTTGGGTAAGTCTATCACATGTTGACATAGGCGATAAAAATTATTGGGTTGTTTCTGATGGTTTTTATAAATGTCTAATGCAGCCACTTGAGCCGCACCTTCTACCAAATCGCGCCAAAGCAAATAGGCTGCTTTAGCAAAATCAGGATACTCAACCCTACAGCTCCAGCCAAACAAAGCAGTGCCTATTTCTTTATTGATTTCACAAGGCTTGTTTTTCAGAAAAGCCAAAGCGGTATGTACTGTTGTACCTTGTTTCTCGGTTAATTGTTGGTATACCAGATTTGATTGTTCCATTTAAACAATTGGGTGTGGGTTCAATCAAATATAAAAAATGTATGGATATGTAGCGGCATTTTGTCAAAAAAGGTAGGATAAGTCATTGAGCAAAGGGCATAAAAAAAGAGGTTGCAAAACAACCTCTTTTTCTCTTTCCTAACCACAAAGCTTATTAAATATCTTTTAGCCAATTGTCATTGACTTGTACTTATGTTTATTCAAAACAAGTGCCATGATCGTAATATTAAAAAACAAAAAAAATTAAAAAACTGGCTATCAATATATTACACCTAAAAATATTAATTAAATACATTAACTAATATTTTTCAACACCCTCATGAAATAACGAAATACCGTAGTATATACGATTTTTCGTAGCATACAAGCAACCATTACCCATTTGTTATGGTTTTGTACTATATACATAGCATAAAAAGTTTGACAAGGAATATAATTGAAAAGTTATTTTTTGTTATGCCACAACATAGGCAGCCTGCTATTTTTTAATATTTTTGTATAGAACTCAGTACAAAGTAATCTGACAAAGGCATATTGACGACCCTTTTTTAAACACTATTTATGAGAAAACTTTCTATTCTTTTACTCTTACTCATTGCTGTGTTTGGCAATGTTGAACGCCTTGGGGCACAAAATGCCAGCGCATTGTTATTGGTAAAGCAAGCCCAACAACTGGCAAATAAGGCAAAATATAACCAAGCCATCATTTACTTAAAAAAAGCGGGTATAAATTTTAATAAAACAAAACACTGGAAACTATACATTGATTGTCAAAATAAAATAGGTGAATACCTGGTACGCCAGGGGCAGCTTGACGAAGCCCTGAAAGTGTGTAACAACACCCAAATATACCTTAAAAATCAATCGGCGCAAGCACTTACACAACAAGGTGGGGTACTCAATGTGATCGGGGAAATATACATGAATAAAGGGCAAAATGACCAGGCACTTGAAAGCTTTCAAAAAGCCTTGAATATTTATACCCGTCAGCAGTTTGACACAGGCAAGGCGCAGTGCTATAATAACCTGGGGTTGGTATATTGGAACACAGGCAATCGGGCACTTGCGCTTGAATACCACCAAAAAGCCTTGGCGCTACGCAAGTCGCTTTATAGTGCCCAACATAGTGAGGTAGCGGCATCTTACAACAATATAGGATTGATTTACAGCCAAAACAAACCCAAAGAGGCCTATCAATATTATGAAAAAGCCCTTGATATTTACAAGAAAGAAAAACAACCTATAAAGGTTGCCAATATTTATAACAATATGGCCATTATCAAGCAACGGGAGAGAAACTTTTTAGAAGCCCTTGATTTCTTCGATGAGGTACTCGCTATTCGCAAAAAAGTGTACAATGACCAACACCCTAATGTGGCTTTTGTATATACCAATATAGGACAAGTATACGCCGATCAGGAGAACTTACCTAAAGCACTGGAGTATCAGCAAAAAGCTTTGGGCATTTATAAAAAAAACTTTGGCGAAAAGCATCCCGAACTCGCCAGTGTATACAACCTGATAGGTGCCATACATGCCAAGCAAAACAACTACCGCACCGCGCTCAATACCTATCAAAAAGCACTCAAGGCTAATGTGCCAGATTTTAACAATGCCAATGTACTGACCAACCCTGAGATTAGTCGGTATTATAATGCAGATATACTGATCAACTCACTGTTGCTTAAAGCACAAACTTTTGAAGCACTCCATTTTGGCAAAAGCCTGAGATTTAGGGATTTAAAAATGGCATTGCAAACCCTGGAGCTGTGCGACGACTTGTTAGAGAAAATAAGGAGGTTGCGTACCAACCAAAGCGATAAAATTGCCTTGGGGAAAATTGGTAATGAAATTTACGAAGATGGCATTCGCATCAGTATGGCAATGAGCGAAGTGTCGCTGCGTAAAAAACATTATTTCCAAAAGGCATTTTATTTTGCCGAAAAAAGCAAGTCGGCAGTATTACTTGACGCTATTACAGATACTGACGCCAAACAGTTTGCCGGCATTCCTCCCAAGCTACTTGCTCAAGAGAAACAACTCAAAGCCGATATATCTTATTATGAACAACAACTTGCCGCAGGGCTGGAGGCTACTAAAGAGAAGATTTTTAGAGAAAAACTATTTGCACTCAATCGGCAGTATGATGTTTTTACCAAACAGTTAGAAACCAATTATCCTGATTATTACAACCTGAAATTTAATACTTTGACTGTGTCGGTGCCACAAATACAACTAGCCTTAGACAATGAGTCGGCAATGATCCTTTACTTTATAGGACAAAAAACCCAACGTCTGTACTATTTTTATATAAGCAAGCGCAAGTTTAAAGCGTTGGATTTGCCTCTCATAGATAGGTTTGACAAGTACATTATTTCAATGCGTAACAGGTTGTACTTTAAACGCAGGATTGACAAAACAGGGCTCAAACTGTACAATCAGTTATTTCCTCAAAAGATTTCACGCAAAATCAAAAAACTTATTCTTATTCCTGACGGTTTCATGAGCACGCTCCCCTTTGAGGCATTGATGACCTCAAAGGTAAATCCAGAAACCTCGCTGCGTGACTACCCTTATTTGATTAAAAAGGTAGGGATAAGCTATAGTTATTCCGCTACCTTGTTTTTGCAGAGTAAAGACCCCATAAGTACATCGACTACTTCTAAGGACATTTTATTGATGGCACCCGTCAATTTCAAAAAACAGAGCAACTTACCAGCTACCGAGCGGGAAGTAAATCAAATACAAGCACTTTTTGCCAAAAAAAATGGAAAAACTCAATTATACCTTAAAACAGAGGCACAGGAGCAACAAATAAAATCACCTGAGTTAAAAAACTACCGCTATGTGCACCTGGCTACCCACGGAGTAGTAAACGAACAATATCCGGAGCTCTCCAGGGTATTGTTGTCTAAGGGTAATAAAGACGATGGCGCACTCTATTTTGGCGAAATATTTAATCTGGAACTCAGTGCCAACCTGGTGACGCTATCGGCTTGCGAAACTGGGCTGGGTAAACTTTCTAAAGGAGAAGGAATTATAGGGTTGAGTCGAGCATTACTGTATGCAGGAGCTAAGAGTGTACTGGTATCGCTTTGGTCGGTAGCTGACGAGTCTACCTCACAATTAATGATCAACTTTTATGATTATTTACTGGCTGGCAAAACTAAGCACGAAGCATTGCGTCAAGCAAAACTTCAACTAATCAGTGAAGGGAAAGACTACCAGGGCAATCCTATTCCACCTTTTTACTGGGCTCCCTTTGTATTAATTGGGAAGTAGAACTATGATATTTACTACATTACTAAAAAAGGCTTTGTTATTTTACTAAGGTAAACTTTTGTATCACTTCAAAAAGCATTGAATAGTGAGAATCTGCCTCATTCATTTGAATAGTGACTATATAAAATAAACGATAAGTAATATATATCCTCAATAAATCTTGATAAGTCAATGAAAAAATCTGTGTTAATCACTTGTTGTATATGCTCATTGCTTTGGGCAGGTTGTACCAAAAAAGCCAAGTTTTTGAAAGGAGCTGCTAAAATTACTAAAGATACTGTGGTAGTGGTGACAGAGTCGCACCGACATACTATTGTAGAAACGAAAAAAAACCGTATTTATACTTTTGCCCGTGATACCATCAACACAATAGATTTGTTGAAAACCACAAAGATAGTGAGCAAAACCGCTACCCATATATACACCATTGCTATTACCGAAAAGGAGGGCAAAGAAATAAAGAGAGATACTGTAAGTATTGTTATTTTGGACGATGATGCGGATGGGGTACCCAATTTTGAGGACGAATGTCCTAAAAAGAAAGGAAGTTATGCCAACAAAGGGTGTCCGGAAAATAGTACCCCTCCTGCCCGGAAAAACAGTATCAGTCAAGCATTGGCAAAACATACCCAGGGTTTATTGTTTCCATCTGGCAGCCCTCAAATCAGCCCTGGTACTTATACCCAGCTCAATGCCATTGTAAAGTTGCTCAAGAGATACCCCAAAGTACACCTCTTGATAGAGGGGCATACTGACAATGTAGGAAGTACGCAAAAAAACAAGACGTTGTCACTCAAAAGGGCCAATTTTGTTCAGGCTTATTTTGTCCGCCAGGGCATTGCGGCACACCGCCTAAAAGTAGCAGGCAAAGGATCTATAGTACCTATAACTAGTAACAAGACCGCCGTTGGAAGGAGTAAAAACCGTAGAATTGAGGTTCGTTTGATAAAGTGACTTGGGCAGAGTTGTCTTAGGAATGGTGAGAAATTAAATTACCATTCTTGAGGTAGAGGTTTTGTTTTGAGACGAGGCTATTTTTTGCGCCCATAGCAGCGCTACGGGCAATAAAAATAACGAAGTATCAAGGCGAAAAATCACCCCTTAGAGTGTAAATTTATTTTTGAACAATTCCTTAGTAACAAAAAAAGCCTTGTCGAAGTGTTAGACAGGGTTTTTTTTATTTTTTTCTCCCCTTCGGGAATAAAGCATTGCTGGTGTTTGTCTAAACTGTAAATTAAGTAACGTGTTCGCCCCGTAAACGGGATTTCGGGCGTAGCCCTCAACAATAACCCCGATAAGAAATCGGGACTTTGAAGCTGTCCGATTTAGAATAAATACGCTTTACTGTCTTTCGTTACCCCGGCAGTTCCGCCGGGACTGTAAGTTTTTATTGCCCGTAGCGCTGTTCCGAATCAAGTTCGGAATTCAAGCTCTACGAGCGCAAAAACCGATGGCTAAAGCTTCGCTTTGCCGAGCTCTGCCAAAGGCTAAATGCCTCAGTCAGTCGTGCATATTTGCCCTAAAAACCAGAAACTTATTTTGAGCACGTTACTAAGTATTGAACAAAGCAGTTTGACCATTGCAAAGACATGCAACATACATAATGAATAAAACCGACCAGAGAGTTTCGCGTGAAGAAGCATGGGCATTGGTGCAACAGGCACAAGCGGGCGACCAGGCGGCTTTTACGACGCTGATTAAACGGTATGAAGCTCAGATAGCCGCTACTGTAATAGGTATGCTAGGCAATACACCCGAAGCTGACGACGTGGGACAGGAGACTTTTATTAGGTTCTACAAAGCACTGGCAAAATTCAGAGGAGAGGCTGACGTAGGTACTTATCTCACTCGTATTGCTATTAATTTGTCGCTCAATGAACTGAAAAAACGTAAACGTAAGGGTATTTTTTCTCTGTTCTCGTCTAACAAACAACAAGAAGACTATGTAAGAGAAATTGCCGACGAAAACAAAGAACATCATAAAGATACCCAAGAGGTAGTACAACGGGCAGTGCAAACCCTGGAGCCTGCCTTTAGGAGTGTGGTAGTACTAAGAATGATAGACGGATACTCTACCAAAGAAACCGCCGAAATTTTAAATATTCCACTGGGCACTGTACTTTCCCGCTTAAAAAGAGCCCAAGAAAAACTAAAAGTAATTTTAAAAGATTTAAACTAACTCCAGATGGATCAAGCATTATATAATTTATTGGTAGCATCTTTTGACCGCGATTTGTCTGACGAAGAACAGGCTGCTTTGAACCAAGGACTGGAAAAATCAGAAGATTTACGCCGGGAAAAGATAGCGTTGCAAAACCTGAGAAAGTTGACGGCTGCACAATCGCCTGAATTTGCCCCATTTTTTGCCGGAAGGGTCATGCATAAAATAGACACGCTACAAACACAACCCAAGGAACCTGCCCTTGCCAAGTGGCTTACCAAAATGTTTCCTAAGGTGGCCTTGTCAGGAATGGCAGTGATTGTGTTGCTCATTATCAACACTTATTTTATGGAGGGGAGTTTTTCGCTCGACACCTTATTGGGCATTTCGGAAGTGGCTGCTGAAGATGCTGACTATTTTTTAATGGAGAATTTCTAAGTTATGAAAATAAAAACAACTGTTATATTAATCGCTACTTTGCTCATAGGCATTGTGCTTGGCTCATTGGGTACAGGATATTTTGTGCGCAAAAAAGTAAAAAACATATCGAGGCGATTTCGTGAGCCTGACCGATTTAAACATCACTTGATAGAACGCCTCAATGTAAGTGAAGACCAACAAGTTATTATAGAGCCTATGATAGAAGCACACTTTAAGCAACGGCACAAGTTAAGAAAACAACATTTTAATGACTTGATAAAAATGGAGGAGGGCTTTCAGAAAAAGATTTCGGTTCATTTAGAAGATGATCAGATGGAGTATTTGAGAAGAAGACTGGAACGTTTGAAACGGAGGTTTGAACGACGAAGCAGAGGCAAACCCCGCCGACACCATCGTAAAGAACACCACAAACCTGAATAAGCAAGTGCTTACACTCACAAACCTGTATTTGTGGGCGTAGGCATTTTTTATTTATAAGAAAGCTTTAGGGGTATCATCAGTTATCTCCCGGATAGGCAAACAATTTGTCGTTGATTGGCTCATTAATTTTTATTGAATTGATGGTAATTTCAAATTCAGTTCCTTCTGTGACACCTGTAACTTTGTGGGCAAACATAATCCCTCCTACCTTTTTATAGTCAGCATAATAACGAGTTACTTTGGTTCCGGTTTCTTCTCTGATGCTTTCTACTTTTAAGATCATATAGCTTTGGGTTGCTATACAAAAAGCCACTTGTTGCCCGTCTTTTTTGGTAACTAATAATTTATAACAGTCTTGTCCTTTGACCCTTTGCCTGCCTTTAAAAGCTATTTTATGTCCTCTTTTTTTGTAATCTACCCACAGCCTGTCAAACTCCCGATCACCCATTTTACGAGTATTGTAGCCACTCATCCTTTCTGGCATACCTAAATGGTTCATTTTCCAGCCTTGCCTGCCATCATAAGCACTCGTTACAAAGTCCATTCCTTGTATTTGTACCACTATTTTCAACCTGTTGGGGCTTTTGTGGTATTCTATCATCTGGATGGTTTGCCCTTGCGAGCGCACGGTCATTTTTTGCACACGTGACCTCATTGCTCTGAGCTGGTCAATCCCTCCTAGTTTTTCAATATGGGCACTCACAATTTTATCTGCGTTTTGCGCCTGCCCAACCAAAAAGCCAAGGCAAAACGCTACGCTCAATATTAGTTTAGTCATTGTATTTTTTAGGTCTAAGTTTTGAATTGGCTGCAAAAAGGCTTCACCTGATTGGTAGCTCCAACGGAAAATTTATTACAGTCATTGGGCTATAAGCCTACCTACCACCATAAATATCCACTCGATAGTTTGGCGTATATTGTCAATAATTGTAAGTTATATTGTCACTTCTGCAAACTATTTCTAAATACACTATTGTCCACTTATGAAAATACTGTTAATTATAGCCTTGTGGTTGAGTACATTTGTCCATTTGCACGCACAAAAGATGCAAAAGCCGTCAAATACCCAGGAAGTCATTCAATTGATCAAAAACCAGTCAATCTCTGGTCTCCATGCGTTAGTCAAATCTAAAAACTATGACCTATCGGGACTTGACCTCGACAAGATAAAAAGTGTGCTGTGGCAAAAATATGTACAAGAACAAACCCAAAACCCAGCACGTCGCCGTGAATATACCAAACGCCGCATTAGCTTTGGTGACAAGACCATGCGTTATACTGCCACTACCAAAGGGCGTAAGCCTGCCAAGGGCTACCCATTATACATTGCGTTGCATGGAGGGGGTGGAGCTCCCGCTCGCCTCAATGACAGTCAGTGGCGGGCAATGCAAAGCTATTATTTAAGGTGTGTACAAAATGGCATTTATGTAGCTCCGCGTGGGGTAACCAATACCTGGAACCTACACTTTGTAGCAGAGTCTTACCCTTTATATGACCGTCTGATTGAAAACCTGGTATTATTTGGCGGTGTAGACCCTAATCGTGTGTATTTGTTAGGGTATTCGGCAGGGGGCGATGGAGTATATCAGGTAGTGCCACGCATGCCCGATCGTTGGGCTGCCGCCAATATGTCGGCTGGTCACCATAACAATGTATCTCCATTGAACCTGGGGCAAGTTCCCTTTTTGCTTCAGGTAGGCGAACTGGACAATGCCTATAAACGCAATAAGGCTACAGTGGGTTTTGCCCAAAAGCTACGGCATTTGCAACAAAAATACCCATCACAATTCAAACATCAGGTGTTTGTACACTGGGGCAAACAGCATAGTAGAGTAGCCGACTGCCCCAGAAACAGAAAATCGGTAGTGATTGCCAACCCTTATGAGTGGCAGCAAAACCCCTCAAGAAAAAAGCTGGGCAGGGCAACTACCAACGCCATTGCCTGGCTCAGTCAATATACTCGCCAGCCTTTGCCCAACCACCTTGTATGGCACAGAAACACTGTTGCCTCCAGTCGTTCGCAAAATGGTGCACTTTTTTATTGGCTCAAAGCCGACAATAAACCACTCGAAAATGAACAAGTAGAGGTGACCATAGACCGGATAAAAAATCTAATAGAAGTAAAAAAATGGCGGCAGGACATCACTATATATCTTCAGCCTGCTATGGTTGATTTTAAACGACCAATATACCTTACAAAGGATGGATATAGCGAAAAGCGTATATTGTTGCCCAACTTGCAAACTATGATAGAAACCTTGTTACAACGGGGCGACCCTGATTTTATATTTTGCGCTTTGCTTACTCTGAAAAAAAAGAATTAATATTGAGCAGTAATTTTAGTCAAAGTCGGTTGCTGGTGATCAGTTATTGATGAATTTAAAAACTATTTAATGGGGTGTTTAGGCGTAAAGCCTAAACGCTTTTAAAAATAAAATGAGTAAGTCATCTTAATATAAAATACTGGCTTACAGTATTTAGGGAGTTTGCAATAAATAGTCTCCCAAGTTTTGGTGTATGGTTTTGATCAAAGACCAGGCGCATTTTAAGGGCATAGCAACGCTACGGCCGCAAGATGCAACGAAGTATTTGGACAAAAAAATCGCCAAAAATGGGTAGCTTATTTTTTGTATGCTCCCTTAACAAGGTGAACATTTATTCGAATCAGCTATGGACTATCGCCTAAATACTTCTAACTACGCTTTTTGTAAATAGCTTAAAATCAGCGTGATACAAAAGCGTGGTTACTTGTGGAACAGGGTGTAGCACCGATCTGCATCGGTATCTAAGGACTTGCGACTTGTCGCACCGATATGCATCGGTATCCAAGGACTTGAAGCTTGCCCCTGTCGGGGCTATGGACTATTGCTCAATAAGTCTTGTATTTTTATTGTACGATGTTTAAGACCAGAAAGTAGAATTTTATGCCACAAGCAAGATTTCAGATTGGTGTTTGGTACGCCAAAGACCACGTTGTTTCTTTGATAGATTACATAGAACTTTTTAAAAGGGGATGGATCGAAAAATCTCAGGTAAACCTAAAAAGTTCTTACTTGCTTATTAATATCGATGAGCAAAGCTATCACCAGTTTAACTGTTGCCACGTAGAAATGATGGGACTTCAGTTTAGAGATGTATACCAACGCCTGATGCGGGGCGAAGACGCCATTTTGCGTCCGGCAGTCATTGGCACACCCAACGTTTGGTACTTGGTGCTTGAACCTCAAAAAGATTTTGTGTATGTGTCGTCGCTTACTATTCACGACAAAGACCCTAACTTGTATAGCAACCTCTGGTACAACGACTTAGGATTGGGACAATGCGAGGCAGTATTTCCATTTGAAACTCAGTTTAACACACAAAAGCAAGCCGATTATCTCTACAACTACTTGGTGCAACACAAAGAAGTGCTTAAAAACCATAGCTGGAAAGGGCGCGAGCATACCAATTTTTTTACTGAATTGGCCATTCCTAAATCTATCCTCCTCAATGATTTACGCTTGTATGGGCAAATGGGGCTGGTGGTGTATGACATTACCGAAGAGGAAGTAGAAGTGGAGTATTATTAATTGACGGTTTGATGCCTTAGTACAATTTCTAAAAGTTAGATACTTATTTTGATGAGTGGCTGATTTTTTTGGATCAATAACCATATAACTAACCAAGAATCAAAATACGATAAAAATAGGGCAAACTTGCAGCACCGATATGTATCGGCACCCAAGGATTTGCTGCTTAAAGCTTGCCCCAACTAAGGCTACTTTGCTTTACGCAAATAAATATTGCCTTGAAACGATTTGAGTCGGAGCTCAGTACCTCCACCATTGAGTTTACCCTTCAGACGCGCCCGTCCGCCTATTTTGCGGTAAGATTTACCCACTTTAGTAGGGGGCTTTATTTTGATAGGTAGGTCTGAGAAAACATCGCCCGAATAAGAGCGCATATCAAGGTTGGCTTTTTGCCCCGAAGCAATGCTTACGTCTATAAAACCACTGATACTCTTGAGGTTGAGCTGGCAATTTTTTGGGTGTTGCATTTCTATATTGCCACTAATGGTTTTTATTTTGAGCTGTTTAGTGCTGGCAGGCACATTTACCTCATAGCGAATACTGGCTAATAAAAAACGTCCGTTGACCTGGTGTGTTCCATCCTCATCGTTGTATACAGTTACATTACCATACGATTGATAATTATTATGCTCATCGCCAGTAACAATGAGGGTCTTGGTAATCTTCGATAGATCTTTAATCCGCGAACGAATTTCAAAGTCGCCAGAGCCTTTGTCTGTAGCCAGCTCAAATTTATCGTTGTGCTTGCCCCCGTTAATGTCTACCCAAGCTGTTACCTTTACTTTATTTTGGTTCCAGGTTTTCACTTTGATATTGTTGGCATATTTCAAGTTCAGATACAACTCTTTGCTTTGGTCAAAGTCAAAGGTTTTGTCTATTTTTTTAGCCGTTTTTGAGGTGGTTACTGGAGTCTTTTGACTCCACGCCTGCAGGCTCAGCAATATTGCCAACCATACTATACTGAGAGTTTTTACTTTATTTTTCATGGAAATATGTAGTTGGTGGTGAGTATGTGCAGGCGCTGCACATACCTTATATAATTTATTTTTTACGTAGGTAAATATTGGCGTGTCTGGCTTCTAATACCAGCGCTTTGCCCCCTCCGTTGAGTTTGGCAGTCACCTCGGTGGCAGCCGTCAGATTTTTCAAACTACTCTCTTGAGCCTTATCTGTTTGAATGTCCATATTGGTAAATATTTCGCCATAGCGACTACTAGCTCTCAAGTCGGCCTTTGTTTGCGCAGGCAAGCTAATGTCCATGCCTCCATAGCGAGCGTCTATGCTCACATTATTGCTCATACTAGCAAAGTCAGCCGTTACCAGCCCATAGCGTGCCTCTATCTGTACGCTCCCGCTGAGTTGCTCTACCCAAACTTTGCCATAGCGTATGTCAATGTTTACATCAGTACCAAACCCTTTGACTATCAACTTATTAAACCAGTTATTTGAAATATCTACCCTAAGCTTCATTGCCTGAGGTACTTTGATGGTATACTGCCTAGAGCTGACCTTACGCACCGCCTTGATGGTAGTTACCCCTCCTTCGGTTTTATAATTGAGCCCTATTTGGGTGTTGTCATCTCCTCCTGTAATCGGCTTCAGTCCTTTGGCTCTTTCATTGTCAGAGCGGCGGTGTTTGTGCCCACCTTCTATCAAAACCTCTGAACCCTTGTAGGCTTCCAGTACCAGCTTTCCTGTCATTTCGCCAATTTGTAGTGTACCCGATTTTACCGGAATTTTAAAGGTTTGAGCTTGAGCAAAAGCAGTCAATGATACCAAAGTAAGCACAAATGCCCACTGCTGTAGATTCAATAAATTTTTCATGGAATTTTGGTTTTATATTTCTTTAATGGTGTAATAAATTACAAGGGCAGCATTTATGTCTGCCCCTGTATGGTTATAGTATATATGGTAGTCTGAATTATTTCTTGCGGATATACACATTTTTGTAAGGCGATCGGACTTCTATGTCTACTCCCCCGCCGTTGAGTGTACCTTTTACCTTGGCTTTTCGTTGCAACCCTTTACCATTGTCCAACTTAATGTCCAGGTTAGTAAATATGTCGCCGTAAGACGACTCAGCCGAGATGTTTGCTTTGGTATTGGCGGGCAAGGTTACATCTACATCGCCATAAGGCGACACTATAGAAGAAGGTTTGCTTTGGTTTACCTTGCTAAATACTACTTTTGCTCCTTTGTAGGTAGCATTCACCAATACAGGTCCCGATACATTGTGGAGCAATACCTTTGCATACGTCACATTTACTTCTATTTCTCCGTCAAAATCTTTCACCTCCAGACGTCCTGCGTGTACACTCCTTAATTTTACTGCCAACGCCACCCCCTTAGGTACTTTGATATAATAATTCACTTTCTTTCTTCGTATACCTTTCAGTATCAACACATTACCTGATTTTTCCTGGTTCAAGCCCAAACCAGTATTGTCGGCTGCTCCTCCTATCATTGTCAGGCCTTTTGCCTTGTCCGGAATCTTCAAACTGGGGGCAGTTACCAATACCTCGCTTCCAGCGTGTTGTTCTATAAAAATATTGCCTACCAACTCCTCTATTTTTAGTTTGTCTCCTTTACCCAAACCTATTTTAAACTCCTGGGCAACAGCATCAAATACTACCAAACTTGTCAATACAAGACCTGCTACTATTTTTATGAGATGTATATTCAATAACTTTTTCATTGTTTCTGATTTTTTCTTATGAATGAGTTTCTTGGTTTATATGATTTTTTCAAGCATTACTTATATCAATACTCCGCAGTAATTTTAGTCAAAGTTGAAATTTAAAAACTATTTAATTGCGTGTTTAGGCATAAGGAATTGTTCAAAAATAAATTTACACTCTGAGGGGTGATTTTTCGCCTTGATACTTCGTTATTTTTATTGCCCGTAGCGCTGCTATGGGCGCAAAAAATAGCCTCGTCTCAAAACAAAACCTCTACCTCAAGAATGGTAATTTAATTTCTCACCATTCCTAAGACCCAACGCCCTTTTAAAAATAAAGCGAGTACGCAACTTTGATGTAAACCACTGATTAACTTCGTTTAGCTCACAAGTTCGGTTTACAAATATTAACCGGGGGTAAACATTTACTCGAATCCGCTTCTAACTACGCTTTTTATAAGTTGCTAAAAATCAACGTGATATAAAAGTGTGGTTACTTGTGGAACAAGGTATACCTAGAACCTTGCACCTAGTCCCTAGAACCTTGTCGGGGCTATGGACTATGGACTATTGTTATATCGCTTTCAGGTTATTCTGGATTACCTCTTTTACCTTTTCAGGAATTTCCTTATCGTTTTTCAATATTCTTTCAATGGGTTCTTTCACTCTTTTGTCTTTCAGAGCAAGCAGCATATTTACCATAGCAATTTTTACTACTGGGTCGGTTTGATGGCTAATAGACACAATGAGCGCATTGCGTACTTTGGGATTATCTTTGTATACAAACAAGGCATTGGCAGCTGCCAATCGCACGTTTTGGTTCTCGTCGCTGTTTAGCGTGTTAATCAAAGCATCAATTGCCTGGTCGTTGTTATCGGTAAAGTTACGCGCGGTGGTTTTTACCGCTTTCAAGCGTTCGCTTGCCGAAGGTTTCTTTAATTTTGCCAAAGTTGCCTGCATTTCCTGCAATTGCTTTTGCACCGTATCATGTTGGTTATTTTGCGCCACTTTTGGAGCTTCTACCGACAAGCGTCCGGCAAAAAAACTTGCCACCACCAACAACAAACTAGCCGCTATGCCTATGCCCCATTGCAAACTACTTCGGCGAATCTGTACCACCCCAGCATCAAGCTGAGGAGTATTTTTGTTCAACTCCACTGTTTCACTTGACTGCCCGGTGTCCTCTTTCATTGCAATCATTTTTTCCAGTTGCTTATCAAACTGATCACCCAGTTTTGCTTCGTTTTGTGCTTGGGCAAAAAACTGAAATTGCACTTGGTACTGACGAAGTTGCACCGGGATTTTTTGCTCATCTTGGGTAAAATACTCTATAAGCAGGCTTTCTTCTTTTAGGGTGGTGTCTCCCTTATAATATTTTTCTAATAATATCTCAATTTTTTGTGAGTCCATAGTTATGCGTATTTGTCAAAACATCTCTAACTTTTTTGCGTGCCCGCGATAAATTTACCCGGACATTGTTAATGCTCAATTGCACTACTTTGGCAATTTCTTCAAACTCCATCCCCTCTATATCGCGCATTTGAATGATCATTTTTTGCTGTTCAGGCAAACGGTCAATCACCCGCTGAATAAGGTTGGAAGTATCTCGCAACTCGGTTTTTCTATCGGGCGCAGTCACCCCCGACCTTATAGGCGCTTGTTGGTCAATGTCTACATTTTGATTGCGCTTGGCTTTGAGTTTGTCAAAACATTTATTTTTGATCATCGTCATTGCCAGTGCCTCCACACTATTGTATTGGTCCAACTTGTGCCGTATATCCCAGAGTTTGAGAAAAACATCTTGTACTGTATCTTCTGCTTCTTCGTGGTTTCTCAACAACCTAAAAGCAAACCTAAACAACTTGTTTTTGGTAGAAAGTACTTCTATTTTAAATTCTTTTATTTCCATTCCTTATTGCTCTCATAAAGGTAGACGGGCTCGGTAATCAAACATTACAACTGAGGTAAAAAAAAACTTGTGACAAAAGTTAAGTCACTGTAAAACAGTGAATTAAATAGGTAAATTAATTAAAAAATATTTTCAAAAACTTTAGCTAATTTTATTTAGCAAATGCTTTTTATTTTAACAATAAGCTTGTACATTTAACCTGTAATCTTACAAAACTCATTTGATACGCTTAGTACAATTTCTGATGGTATTATAGTCAAAAACTAAAAAATTATGTCAACTTAGAATATAACCCGCTTTTTAGTTGTCTAACCAAAAGATTTTACCCTAAATTGGCTCAATTTATTTTTTACAGGTTACGTAATAATTCGCACCAATATCATTACACCTATTACTATTATTTAATGCAAATGAAAAAAGCAGTTTGTATACTTCTTTTCCTTTACCTGTTTTGTCCGATAAGTCAGGCACAAACGCGTTCTTTTAGGGCAAAGGTGACCCAGGAAATAGCTCTACATCAAAAAGCTTTTGCCCAAAGAGTTATTTTCAATATCAGCAGGTATTTTCAAATAAGAGGGGAAGTATTACCCAAGATGCGCCTCCATTTTCGTGGGATGGTGATTGTAAGAAAGCAGCTATCTACTGATACCTGTATTTATGAATTTTCTCAAAAACAAAATAAACTCATTCTTGCCGAAAACGAAGTGCGAACACTCGCTGGGCTGGCACCCAGACTCACAATGATGGTAAGCAACCGGTTGCCCATCGATTGAAAAACGATTAAACAAAAAAAACCCGACAAATAATTTATTTGCCGGGTTTTTTTAAGGACAATACCAAGGGTTGAATTAAATCATCCCGTTATTATGCGCCATTTGCGCGGGTATTGCCTGCACAGTCAACCAGTGTTTACTAATGTGTGCCTTTTCGTCCAAGCAATACATAGCATATATTACATGGGCTTTACCATTGACAATCCCGCTACTCTGCACTGCCACCATATTCCCCTCCACGACTACTCTGTGTACTTTGTCAACCTTATATTTACGATGACGCGCTACCCAACGCTCTATTCCTTGGGTAACATCAGGCGCATGTAAAGTAACATTAGCCACTAAAAACCGTTCAAGGTTTTCATATTGCCGCAGCAATAACACCTTATCGTATAGTTGCTGTATTTTTCGGTGACTTACATCAGTCAATGCTTGAGCAGCTTGTTGCCCATTACTCATCGTAATCACTTGCTCCCAAGCATAATCATCTATAGCTTGTATAGCATCCCAGTGCTCGGCAATTAGTCCATTCTCTAAGCGAAACATTTCTGCCACCAACTTTTGTTGTCCGGCAAAAGCCACCTTAAAATGGGTAAACACCAAATCACCCTCTGCCATCATACCCAGCTCAGGCGTTGGTTGGTTGGCGTCTTTAGGCAAACTTTTGAGTATCTCTAGGGTTTCTAATAAGCCTGCCTTGCCAGTTTTTACCATAGGGTTATGTTGAATATAGTCGTCAGTCAGTAGGCGGTCAACTGCATGGGCATTTTGTTGCCCTATGATGTCGGTATAAAATTGTTTTACTATAGATTTATTCATACAAAGTTGTTCCATATCGAATAGAAAGTTTTGCCCTTGGTGTGTGTACCAAGGAATAAATAGTTATTAGAAGAGATAAAATTAGAGGGTTCGCAAGTAGGCATAGTTATGCTATAGCACAACTTTGTAATGCTTTGCCTCACTTGCTATAAGGAGGGATTTTTTTGGTATGTGTTTAAATTTATATTCAACCCAATAAAAGTAGCCAATACTGAGGGATAATCATATTTATTGGGTTGTTTTTTTTCAACTTCAACCTCGCTCTTTTAAGTCTTCCCTTGAGAGACTTGTATTGATAATCAATCAATTAAAACAGCTTTTTTTATTAGTGAAGACAAAAGTACTGATGGTAATAAAAAGATCAATGGTCGGAAACGGCATATCTTAGACGACACCTTAGGCTTGGTTTGGGCTGTTGTGGTACATGCCGCTGACATTCCTGACGGAAAACAAGCTTGCCGACTCGTGGGGCACGTGTCAGGGTATTTGCCCAGAATGAAAAAAATATTAGAAGATCAAGCCTATAAAACTACTTTTGTGGCTTGGGTAGAAGCTAAAATACCTTCCAAACCTACTTCTACTAAAGGGTTTGTACCAGTGAAGTGGAAGTGGGTCAATGAACGTTCTTTTGGCTGATTAAACTTCTTCTGAAGGCACTCTAAGGACTATAAAAAAACAACCGAAAATATGAAATCTTTTGTTTTATAGGTAAATTACAAAATATTATTAGGACATTTTACTAAATTTTGATAATTCATATCCCTGAGATATTGTTTGATGAGTGTTGCAATTCAACAAACCTAGCCAGGTTTTTTCTGTTTTTATACCTGCCCCCCTATTATCTTAAAACCAGTAAAATTTGATGGCGTGTTTTTAACTGTTTGTAGACCTTTCCTGGCTCCTCAACCTTCCCACAGGCTCGCTCAACAATTCTCAAGTATTGAAAACTCCAATATTTTCGGGGAAGAGAGGAACTTCTTTATCGTCGAAGGATTTCCCTCCTTTGGAGACAACAACATCTAGTGGATATTGGGTGAGCCTGAGAGATGGAGAGAGGTTTACGCATAGATTATTTAACTATAAAGCACTGATAATCAATTGCACATTAAATTTCTTATAAGAAAACCCTGCTCATAAGTAGCGTTATCAGAAGGATGATCGGAGTCCATTCGGTTAACTGTGTCATACTTCTATAAATACTGATAATCAGAGATTGTTTTTTGAAAACGCACAGTTTATTGAACGTTCTCATTTTTTGGTAATTATATTAAGAATTAACCCGACGGTTGAGTTCTTCCTCCAGAAAGTCATCACCCAAAACTTTTTTCAAATCATCATCTGACAATATATTTCTCCCTTGAATTCCCATTGCTATACGTACCCTGTTATTGGGGGTTTTTACTGTGTTAGCAGACCTATCTGTCTTTGACATATCTTTTTGTTTTAAATAATATGGAACTGTACCCTGATAAGTACAATCATCCTGTAAATAAAGTGTAATCAAGTATAATATAGATCAATATCTATTGGGTACAAAGGTAGGGGTTTGTAAGGGGATAGTAAAAAAAGCATCGTAGACAAAGTGTAGACAGGTATCTGGTTTGTGGCATTATTTCATCGTTTTGTTGTTGGGTTCAGAGACAAAGTAGTGTTTTACGTAGCTAAATATACTTACTGATCAAGTCTTTATATTTCTGTTCGTTACTATTATACAGCGCTTTTTCAAGTTCTAGTTTCCAATTGTATAGCGAGCTGTTCTTCTGAAAAACCATTCCTTTTAGTACCGCTTTTACTTTAGATAGTTGGTATACTTCGTATTGGGTCAATACCTGAAGCCAGGGTTTCAGGTATTGTTGGTCTTCTTGGTTGAGTAATACCCCCATTGATTGTTTTCTTTTTTTTAGGTGCTCATCTACAGTAGGTGGAGCCACTACAACGTTACTGCTTTTGCCTGGTGGTCCTAGTGGTATGGTAAACCAAAAAGTACTGCCTAGATTCATAGACGAGTTTACTCCTATAGTGCCGCCATGAGCCTCTACTGCCAATTTACAAAAAGTAAGCCCAATACCCGTAGAATACCATTGTTGACCTTGTGGGGTAGACTGTACCTGATAAAACCTGTCAAATACTTTACCCACATCATTTGCTGGTATACCCAAACCAGTGTCAGTGATACATACCTTGGCAAATTGTTCATCTATGCGTTCTGCCTGAACAAGTATGTCACTATTAGAGGTAGAGTATTTGATGGCATTACTCAACAAATTTACTAGCACCCGTGTTATCAACTCTTTGTCGGCAAGCAAGTTGATAGGGCTGGTTTTTTCAATAATCTTCAGGTTTTTAGTATGAGCCAACCATTCTACTTGTTGCCTGGCATCGGCTACCAACGCAGATACTTTCTCAGATTCCTTTTTGGGTTGCAGTTCGGCTTCTTCCAGTTTTTGAGTATCCAGCATATTGATAATTAAGTGCAGCATTTGCAGTCCCGACTGGTGAATATTGTACTGAATAGACTCTTTGGCAAACCCTTCTGACAAGCCTATGATATTATTCAAAGGGTTTTTAAGGTCGTGGGCAATCATATTTGCCATCTGTTGTTTAAACTTCCCCAACTCTTCTAAAGCCCGGTTTTTTTCGTCCATTTGCTCGTGTATATTCGCGTTTTCAACGGCAATGGCTACATAAGTCGATAGGTTACGCAATAAGTTGAAATGGTGAGGAGAATAGGCCTGTTTTTGGTCACTGTGTACTA
The DNA here is from genome assembly GCF_947493425.1 of uncultured Microscilla sp. GTDB lineage: Bacteria > Bacteroidota > Bacteroidia > Cytophagales > Microscillaceae > Microscilla. The sequence continues at coordinate 63,076 of NZ_CANLRP010000011.1, forward strand.
CAATCATACCTACTATTTTACCCTTGATGAGCAATGGCATATATATGGCAGACTGTGGTAAATGGGTAAGAGAAGTAGTTGCAAGGTATGCTTCAGAGTCAAAATCCTGGATATAGTGAAAAGCATCGATACTGATGTCATTTATTAATATGGGGCGTTGATGTTGGATACACCATACGGCAAACTGGTTAGTGTTGGACATTTCTATAGGGTAAGCATGTGCTGTAGAGCCTCCTTTTACCACCAAGCGATACTCAAGGGTTTGTGGGTGAGCAGTATACAAACCAATGCCAAAGTTGGTAACCTCCATAAACTGCCTGACATGGGCATATACTGTGTCCAGTACTTTGGGCAAATCTAATATAGACGTAATTTCTTGCCCAGCTACATTGAGTATTTTAATGCTTTGATAAGCTTTTTCGAGTTGTAAGTGCTGGTTACTTAATTCTTTCTGTTGCTTTTTGATTTCATCGCGTTGTTTCTCTACCACTTCTAGGGTAGCGCGGAGCGATTCATTGATCGATAAAATTTCTTCGTTTGCCCGAAGTGTGTTTTCATTTGATTTGGTGAGTTTCTGATTGCTTTTTTGTTTTGCCAAAAATAATATCAGTAAAAAGAACGATACCACCAATACCGCCACCAGCGCTACCAAGTTGAGCATACTTTGCTGTGTTTTTATTTTTACCTTCAGTGTAAGTTGCTGCTTCTCCTGTGCCAGCTGCAACGAGTCTTTTTCGTGTTGAAATTTAAGGCGGGCTTTTTCAAAAGTAAAATCTTTGAGTACCTGCTCATCCTTTAGGCTGTCTGACAATTGTTTAAACAATACTTGTTGCTGGAAAGCTGCCTTGTAATTACCCAAGTGATAGTACACATCTGTCAATGCTTTGACCCCTTCCTGGAGTATTGAAGGGGTTTCTGACTTTTGAGCAATGTTTATTCCTTCTTGTAAATACTGAAGTGCCATTGACTGATTGCCCAATAAGTGGTGGGTTTTACCCAACGAAATTAAAGTTTCTCCACGGCGTGCCTGAGCACCTAGTTGTTGGCGTATGTGTAGTGCCTGGTTAAAGTAATACAAAGCCTGCGATTGTTTTTTTTGGGCAAGGTATACCTCACCCATTTTCTGGAGGTTAAACGCCATCAGTATTTTGTTGCGGGTGGTGGTAGTGATGTTTAAGGCTTTTTGTAAGAAAACAATTGCTTGCTTATAATGAGTTTGTTGATAGTAAATATCACCTATATTGCTGTAGCCCAGTGCGGTGAGCCTTTTGCTTCCAATAGTTTTGGCAATGTTTAATACCTTGTGATAGTAGACTAATGCTTCGTTATAAGTACTTTGGCTCTTGAGCACCAAACCTATATTATTGTATCTGATGGCAATCCCTCTTTGATTGTTCAATTGCTCATCTATTGTCAATGCTTTAAAAAAGAACTCCAGAGCTTTGTGAAAGTCGCCCTTAAACTTATAACATAGCCCCAGCCCACTGTAGGCATTGGCAGTGCCTTTGGGGTAATGAGCCGACTGTGACACCTTGATGACCCGGTCAAACAACTCAATGGCTTTGGTGTAGCCGTCTGTCATAAAAGTAGCCCAACCTATATTATAGTAAGCATCGGCAATGCCTGTAGGGTAATTGATTTTTTTTGCAATATTGATTGCCTTATTGGCATAAATAGCGGTGTAGGTAGAGTCGGAAGATTTGTATTGTTCGGCAATTTTATTGTAAATATCGACTGTTTTCTTAGCTGTTACGGGGAGGGTGAGTAACTGCTGCAGGGAGTCTATCGCCGCTTTATCTTGAGTGTAGGCATAACTTGCCCCTAGCAAGATGCATACGCATAGCATTATTTTTTTCATTTTGATGTTTGTGGTTAGTCTTGTGGTAACTAATGAAGAATAAATTGTGTCTTAGGTCTTATTTGTACAAAACTAATCAACAAGCCCTTTAAGGGAGGTTTTTCCTCGTGTCAAATATTACATGAGTTATGTTCTAGTCAAAGAAAATCAAAGTTGTCCAATAGGAAATAGGAGGAGAGGATTTATAGGGTTAATTCTAAAAAAAACATTCCTTGGTTTTGGGCTGGTTTTTGGGTTTGAAGTGGAGTCATTTTTGTGCACCACAGCTTACACAATACAGCCATCCCCAATCGGTTTTTAGGTAATAAACCAAACAGCACAAATGGAAAATACACATATAACTAAAAACACCCAAACCCAAAAAGACATACTCAAAATTAACCAATATGAGGGGTGGGCAAAACGGGCACAGGAGGTAGTATTTAAAATGCATCGTGAAAATTTACAAGAAATGTTGCCAGCATCTTTTATTTTTGAATTACCCAGACTCAATGCTTCCGGAGATTTTTATTATGTACAGGTATTGCCCAAAAACAGAATTTTGATCATTGTAGGAGACGCCCCTGGTTATGGTATTATGGGAGCATTTTTGCATTTGGTGGTTGATCGTTTGGTAACTGAATGCTTGCATCAGGATGAAATACACGCACCAAACGAAATTTTGAAACAGCTCAATACTAAACTCAACAACGATTTGAACGCTATAGTACCACTGGAAGAAAAAGCACAGATCAAGATGTCAGTATGTGTTATAGATGAAATGGAGCGCACCCTTACTTTTGCTGGCGCCAAACAACGCATAGCTTATGTGCAAAAAGGAGAGATTAAAGAAACCAGGGGGAGCATGTATGCGGTAGGTACCCAAATGTTTGCCGAAAAAGAAGCTCCCGAACAAACTATAGACCTAGAGTTAGGTACTACCCATGTCTATTTATTTACAGATGGCTTTCAAGATCAGTTTGGCGGAAGCGAAGGAAAGCGTTTTATGCGCAAACAATTGCGAGATTTGTTTTTACAAGTACATCAAGAACACATTCCTACTCAAAAACAACAAATAAAAGAGGCGTTTAACCACTGGAAAGGCAACGAAAATCAAGTAGACGATGTATTAGTATTGGGATTTAAGCTTGATTAGCATTGATTAAATAAGTTCCCAAAGCAAGGGTGACTTAGGAATACCTGTTGGTGGGTTATTTTACACTGATTTTTTGCAGTGATTAGTACAATTTTTGTTATTTAATACACCTTATTGTCATTTTTTTGAAATACATTCTTAAGAGTTATAAAAAAATAGCCCAAATGATAGTGATTTAGCTTTGTTTAAAGCGTTCGTTTGTGGTACATTTTCCGCTCATTTAAGCCCTCAAGCAGCTAACAAGTGCCTTATCCTCTAAGTAAATGTATTATTATTTTGGATGAGTTTTGGTGGTTGATGCATTTTAAAAATCACGCATTGTTCGCTTTTTGAAGATTGCCAAAGAATAAAATTTATCAAAACCACAGAACGAAGTCTAAGCTCAATGAAGTTAATCTCTACTTTACTTAGAAGCTAGAGTACTGTACTGGATTTTAAATTATCTTTAATACATTTTTGGTTAGATGAAAATTTCTATAAAACTTGGGCTCACCTTATTGGTGGTGTCAGGTATTTTTAACATCAGTGCTTACTTGTATACTGTCTCTCCCGATAAAAGCAAGGCACTTGTACGCAAATGGAAATATGTAATGATAAAAGTGCCTTCTGTACGTGAAATGCTGGAGCATGTCTCTTACGAAGAGCGCGAAAAAATCATTAACCAATACGCTAAAGCCCTGAAAGGTGCTTACCTTAAATTTAACGCTGATAATACCTTTGAGATTAGAAAAACCCCTAAAGCGACTCCAACTAAAGGTACCTGGCGTTTTGATAAAGATGATAATAATAAGCTATATATGAAACAAGCCCACGAAACCAAAGAACAGGCAACTTATATACAAAAGCTCAACCGGAAACAATTGGTTATAACCAATGGAAAAAACAGCGAAGCAGAGCTTGTACAAATATATTTAGAGCCTTTCGAGTAATTTTGTAGAAAAAAACTGGACAAACCTCAAAAGATACTTTCTTTTGGGGTTTGTTAACTTAAGCCCTGTGCTTATGGCAACCAATAAGAGTCGTTGAACACAAGTGCGGCCAAAGGTATAGTTATTAATATTTAATATGTACCAAGACAAAATTAAATACACCTAATATGCAAGTATAACTATCATATTATGAGAGAGTTATACTTGCTTGTAGCTTATAGCTAATTGCTTGCTGCTACTTAATCAGTTACTTATGAGCAAAATTGAAAAACATCAACCCTCTGGCGAATTATCACCTGCTGTTCAAGGGGAGCAACCAAATGCCATTGTATATCAAAAGTCAGAACTCATAAAGCTGTATGTGGGATCATTCAAGAAATTTGGCAATTCGCAAAAAAATTACCGTACTTACGCTTTGCAATACATAGACTATTTGTTGGAGCAAGCACTTACCATTAGTGAGGCAAGTTTTGATAATTTTATAGCCCATCGTGGAGCCAGCGCATCCTATGTGTCCTATTTGCGTAAGTTTCTCAAATATTGTAAAGCGCAAAATATCAGTTTAGTGCGCCCCGATAGCCCCAAAATTGCACCTGCTGCCAATGAGCTTATTCTTGCGTTTATAGCCAACAACCATTGGATAAACGACCGCAGCAAAAATACTTACATCAATGGCTTGAATCAGTACTTTGGTTTTTTGGGCGACAACAACTGGCAAATGATTGATGCGCGCAATGTAGCAGCTTTTCGCGATTACCTCAAAGACAATAAAGAGTTGAGCGCTTTTACCATCAACAATTACCTTTCAGCAATTAAAGAACTGGTGAAGTTTTGCCTGAAAAACTACCAAATGGCCGATGGGCAAGTAAAAGCCCTCAACGAGGTAAAAGAAGTGAAAACGCTGAAAACCAACACCAAAAAGTATTATAAAAATGCCTTGCCCCCTGATGTGCTTAAACGCCTTATTGCCGGTGAAGACACCCGTTGGGCAGCTTATTGGGGCATTATGGGGTATTGTGGCTTGCGGGTAAAAGAGTTGCAGGCGCTTAAGTGGGCTGATGTAGATTTTGATCTGGACACGCTCAAGGTATTGGGCAAAGGACAAAATACTAAAGAAGAGGTAAAGCTATTTAGTAAAGCCAAGGCATTGCTGAAGGGCTTTTTGGGTGAAGTCAAAGAAACAGTACAAGGTAGCTTGCCCAAAAACTTTGAAATATGCCCCTATAGTTACCCTACTTTGTACAATCATTTTAAAGCGAGTCTCAAAGCTATAGGAGTTGATGAAACCAAGTATAGTTTGCACTCATTGCGGCATACCTGTGGGCAACAAATGCTCGAAAGTGGCAACCCCCTTGAGTTTGTACAACGTCAGTTGCGACACGCCAGCGCTGACACTACTGCAGTATATGTCAATAAAAAACTGGATGAAATGTTCTTGAAAAATGTGCAAGAGTAGCAATAGCCTAAACAATGATAATGTTTGCTTAAAAAGCATAGCAAACATTCTAGAAAAGCCACCAACAAATAAAAAGAGTGATGACTACGGCAATGAGTGCCCATATATCTTTGTGTAGTTTTTTCATAGCAACAAATATACACATTAGCTCATTGCTTTGGTAGCGACTTATTGCCTTTGAGGCAAATGATTTAGTTCAAGTTGTTGGGCAAGTTGTATGACCTTATTAGGCGTATCTAATGCTTTGCTCACATCGTTTAAGGACAAATTGCCTGCCCTGGCTTTAAAAATAAAAGTACGGTAAGGTAACTTGCTTGCTTCTTGGTTAAAATTTGCCCCATGCTTTTGCTGCATATCACTGGTTGCTTGTTCCAGGTGGCTTTTCAACAACGGCAGCAGTTGTTTTACTTGCTCAACCCATCTCTGAATGTTTTTGATAAACGTTACCACTTCTATTTCTTGTTTGTAAGCAAGCTTGTCTAGCTGTTTTTGTATTTGGGCAAAAGTCATGCTTTCCCATTTTTTGGCTTGTAACACGGGTATTTGCCAGGCGTTTTGGGCTACCTTCCAATAATCTTTGGCAGCTTTTACCTGATGTATTTTAAAGCCAGGCAACTCTATAGCAGTGAGCTTACCCCCATGGCAAGCCCCCGTATCAATGCCATAAGTATGTTTATATACTCTTGGGGTATCGCCCACTACATGGTGCCCATAAATGATAGGTTTATGCCCTTGATAATAGTCAACCCAATGGGTGCCTTCTGGGTATTTTTTCTCTAAATGTCGTGAACCCGACGTGGTACCAGCCAGCACATCTTCTTTTTGAGCTTCGAGGTTTTTATCGTGTTCAAAAAAGGCATGCACAATAATGGCGTCTTTGGTTTCGTGGTAATACTTCAATGAACCCAACCACTCTCTAAACTGAGCGTACTCCTCGCCAAACTGTACTTTTACTATTTCCTGCGAATAGCTCAAAATGCCATTCAAATGTTTACGCTCATGGTTACCCATCAACACCAACGCATTAGGGCGGTTTTTGAAGTAATGATATACTTCCAGAGATTTTAGCCCCCGATCTACTATATCTCCCAATGATACTACCAAGTCTTGATCTGTTACCTGCATTTGGTCAAGCAACACCATCAGCTCATCATAACAACCATGAATGTCTCCTATTACATAAGTCTTTGGCATGTTTTCTATTTTAAAAGCTGTTTGGTTATTCAAAAAAATCGCCCCCAAAGCCTACATCCCTTTGACGCTGAGTAGCATAGTTCCAATTAATTTTTTTTGGAGGATTATAAAAATTATGGTAAGCCAGTGCCATTTGCCGGGCAGCCTCATTGGGGGCTAATCCGCCAGTAGCTGTACCCAGCCCAGGGCAAGCCACTGTATTGATCTTGTCTTTGCCCGATGATTCATTGTGTTGGGTTATTGCCAGCAACATAGCAAACATTGCTTTGTATACATTGTCGGTACGGGTGATTCTGAGCGGCACCCGCATAGTAGGAGTATGTGCCAGGTAAGGGTGTTTGTAATGATGGGTTTTGATAATGAAAGAAGTACCCACGGGTTGTTCGCCTCTATAGCCTTTAACGATGCGTTCTTGTACCCTATACTGTAAATCTGCCCCAAAAAAGTTGGTAATGGCAAGGTCTACCCCTCCATCCATCAAGCCAAACGAGTTGGCAGCACTCACCATGCAATCAAATTCAGGCAATTGTTCAAAAAAACCTTGTACTACGTCTACTTTAGGGTAGTCGTCTTTAAATGCGGCTCTAAAAGCATTGCATAAATCCTCTTTAGGATCTACCAAAATTAATTTTTCCATTTGTTTAACTTTTACGATTGAATAGTCAAATAACTTCTTTAATATACTCATTTATTAAAGCATTTGCAGGCGCATAGTGCATAAAAAAAGCACCGCAAAAGCGGTGCTTTAATTTTTTATTAATCAGTAAAATCCGCATTGCTCAATGCTGCGCAACACTTTATTCACACTATCCAATGTTCATTAATTCCTTTTTTTGCCTTGTACTTGTCCTGCCTTCATCCAATCAGCTTCTGCCCCTTCCAAGTCACCCAGTTTTTGTTTTACGTTGCCTCTCATAAAGTACCCTTTGCGACTTTTGGGAGCCAGTTTAATTGCCTGATCAAAATCAGCCAAAGCCCCTTTATAGTCACCCAGTTTAAACTTGATGTTGCCCCGTGTCAGGTAAGCCTTTTCATCTTTGGGTTTTAGTTGAATAATTTTGTCAAAGTCGGTCAATGCCGCTTTAAAATCTTGCGCCTGTAACCTCAATCCACCTCGGCTATAGTAACCCAGAGAGTTGTTTGGGTCAAGTTCAATTGCCTTGCTAAAGTCAGCAATCGCCCCTTTATCATCCCTTAAGTTTTGTTTGGCATACCCCCTGCCATTATATACAAGTACATCATCTCCCTGTAGCTCAATGGCTTTGTTAAAGTCGGCAACTGCCCCCTTATAGTCTTCTGTAGCATTGCGGCACATGCCTCGGTGGTAATATACCTCTTTAAACTTGGCCCCCATTTTTATTACTTTGTCAAAGTCAGCAATGGCTTCTTTATACTTGTAAATTTTTTTATAAGTGAGCCCTCGGTTATACAAGGCATTGTCGTTGCCAGGAGCCTTATTAATTACCGCAGTGTAGTCGGCAATGGCTCCTTTGTGGTTGCCCAGCATATCGCGGGCATTACCTCGGTTGTTGTGTAGTCTAATGGGTAAGTTACCTTTGGTAGGGCGCATTGCCAAGCCTTGGTCAAAGTCTTTAACAGCTTGTTTATATTGCTTGAGTTGATAATGAGAAATGCCTCGGTTGAAAAACAACATAGGATGGCGACGTACCTTCAGTGCTCGTGAAAACGATTGAATAGCCCCTTTATATTCTTTTTGGATCATTTGTACGGTACCCAGGTTGTTCAGCGTACGAGCATCACGTGGATTGAGCTGTAGTATGGCATTGAAATCGTTGGTTGCCCCTTTATAGTCTTTTAGCCCCATTTTGGCTATTCCACGTGCCCCCATAGCCGACACATCTACCTTGTTTACCTCTAGTGCTTTGTTAAAATACTCAATGGCTTTTTGGTATTCTTTAGCGCGCAGTTTACGTTTACCTGCTACAAAAAACTCTTTGGCTCTGGGGTCTTGCCCAAAGGCATACACTGTAAAATAGAGGCAAATCCAGAGGAGTGAAATTTTCTTGATCATCATTAATTTTTATTTTTTTAACACCTTTATTATTCTAAATGAGGAATGCCTGAAAATAAGTTACTTTTGGTAGGATTACAAAGTTATCCTGGGGCATTCCTGACAAAATTCTATTCAATTTATTTAACTGCACTACCTTTCTTTTATTGTAACCATTGATGCTTACAACATTATAGGGTAGTTAAACAGGTGTACGCCATTTGTTACAATTGGTTGGACATAAAAAAAGAGCCAGGTCTTGCTATAAAAGAAAAACCTGACTCTTTCTTGAGTAGTATTTGTGGCAACCAATACTTGTTTAATCAGTAATTTCTACCCCTTTCCAAAACGACACATGGTCTTTGATGCCCTCAGCGGCATCTTTTGGTGTAGGGTAATACCAGGCTGCATCTACATTTTTCTCTCCATTTACTTCTAATGTATAATAAGATGCTTCACCTTTCCAAAAACAATGCGTTTTGTGGTCGCTGTTCTGGTAAAATTCACTTTTAATCGAGTTCTTAGGAAAGTAGTGATTTCCCTCAATTACTACTGTATCATTACTTTCGGCGATAACTTCGCCATTCCAAATTGCTTTCATTGTAGTGCGTGATTTATGTTTTTTGAGATATAAAATGTCCAACTCTATAACATTCGAAACGTTATGTAAGTTCTCAAGAATTGTATTATTTCACGGTCCACACAGAGTCTACAAAGTTTTTGTTTTTGTCAAAAAAGTTAGACTTCACCTCAAACCCTGCTTGTTTTGCCAAGTGTGCTATATTACTTAAGCTATACTTTTGAGATATTTCCATGTCTATAGCTTCCCAAGCTTCGAATTTGAATGTTTTGCCAAGCCTTTCAAGTGTCACCTCCTGATTTTTGGTACTTACTAAGTAGCTTTTAGTTGCTCCTGTCAAGGGGTTGTAAGTAGGGCTGTGTATAAACTGATTGGTGTCAAAATTACCATCAAATTCTGTATTAATTCTATCAAGCAAATTCAAGTTAAAATTACGGGTAATGCCTTCCTTATCATTGTAAGCATTCAAAATAATTTGAGGGTCTTTCTTAAGGTCAAAACCAATGAGTAATAAGTCATCAGGGCGTAAGTGTTTGCGCATTTGACGCAAAAACTCAATGGCTTCATCTTGCAAAAAATTGCCAATATTAGACCCTAAAAATAAGATAACTTTTCGTTCTGTTCGCTGTTGTTCATTTAAAATGTTTAATGCTTCAAAATACTCATTAGCCAATGGTTCAACCTCCAGACCAGGAAAATTTATTTCGAGGTCGTTTACCAATATACTGAGTACATTCTCTGAAATATCGATGGGTAAGTAACGGAAACAAGCTTTTTGTTGTAAAAAATGCTCAAGCAGTACTTTGGTTTTCATTCCATCGCCTGCCCCAAACTCTATTAAGTGAAAGGCTTGTTGGCGATTGCTAAAAATTGAGAGCAAAGCTTGCTTATGTGTATTAAAAATCTCGTGTTCGCTCTTGGTAAGGTAATAGGAAGGCATATCCATAATTTGCTGAAAAATAGCATCTCCTTTTTCGTCATAAAAATACTTGGATGACAAAAACTTAGGAGTAGAAGATAACCCCTCTATTACATCAGTAGCAAATGTGTCGTTTAAAACTTCGGCTGTTGTTTCCAAAATATAAGTTAGAGTTGTAAGTACTTGCACGAGCTGTCGAACGTGCTGCCAACAAGTTGTCGTATATTGCTTGTAATAGGTTTATAAAAAACTCTGCGTGGCAGCATGTAGTAGTTTGAAACAGGTTCGTCAAACACTTCAATTAAAAGAAATATAAAAAGTTAGAATATACTCAAATTGAAAAAAAAGAAAAGTAGTAAGCAATGAATGCTTAGGAATTGTTCAAAAATAAATTTACACTCTGAGGGGTGATTTTTCGCCTTGATACTTCGTTATTTTTATTGCCCGTAGCGCTGCTATGGGCGCAAAAAATAGCCTCGTCTCAAAACAAAACCTCTACCTCAAGAATGGTAATTTAATTTCTCACCGTTCCTTAGAGGCTTTCGGCAAGCCTTATACCTGTAAATTGCCAGCGTTTGTCTGCCTGAAAAAAATTGCGGTATGAGCTTCTTATCTGATCTTTTGGGGTGGCACATGAGCCTCCTCTAAGTACCATTTGGTTAACCATAAACTTTCCATTATACTCACCCAGTCCACCTTCGGCTTTTTGGTAATAAGGGTAAGGCAAATAAGCACTATTGGTCCATTCCCAAACTTCACCAAACATTTGGTACTCATTGTTGGTGCGGCTCAGCGGTACAAAGTGTCCACCTTCAAGCAAATTGGCATTTTCGGGTACTTTAGGTACATATTGATTACAGGCCACCTCCCATTCAAACTCAGTAGGGAGGCGTTTACCTTTCCATTTTGCAAAAGCATCGGCTTCATAAAAGCTTACATGGGTAACAGGTGCGTGAGGGTCTACTTTGTTAAAACCATGCAGCGTATAGTTAAACCACTCACCGTTTTGCTCAAACCAGTAATAAGGTGCTTTGATTCCATTTTTATTTACCCAATCCCAACCATCGGCAAGCCAATGTTCAAAGTTTTCATATCCTCCAGAGGCAATAAATTCCAGGTATTCTTCATTAGTAATCAACCTGTCCATTACCTGGTAGGCGTGCAAAAATACTTGGTGTTTTCCGGTTTCATTGTCATAATGAAACCCTTCTCCTTCGTAGCCAATGCTATATAAGCCTTCTTTTACTGGCAAGTAGCTTTCTGTTTTGGCAAAGGGAGTAGAGTGATGTGTGCCGTTGGGTTGGTATACCGGAAACAGCGGGTTGCCACCTAATATATACTTTAGGTCAGTAACCAATAGCTCCTGGTGTTGTTTTTCGTGTTGAATACCTACATCAATTACATAAAACAAATCTTGAGGTACTTCAGTATATTTGACAAAAAACTGCTCCATGTGCTCATCTACATGTTGGCGGTATGCCTTGATCTCATCAATGGTAGGGCGAGTCATATTGCCTCGGTTGGTTCTAAGCACCCGCTCGCCCTGGCTTTCATAATAACTATTGAAAAAATAGTTGAAATCAGCATTAAATAGTTGATAGTCAGGTTCATTTGCCAATATAAAGTTTTCAAAAAACCAAGTAGTATGTCCCAAGTGCCATTTAGGGGGACTCACATCCTCTATGGGCTGCACTACATAGTCTTCAGGGCTTAAGGGGGCACATAAGTCAAGCGTAGTTTGGCGTGTTGTGTGGTATTGTTTGCCAAGCGTTGAGGTTTTTTTCATGATTGTTTAAAACTGCTTTAGTTCATTTTGCTGTACTCCTAAATTTGGTGTTTTTTTACACTAAAAGCAAAATTTAATACAATTGTTTAGACAACTCTGTCTAATTAAAAAAAGTTCTTTCATTGAATAAAAGCCATCAAAACGGTCAAATTATTACAGGTAACTCCTCACTCAATAACTTAAACCATTTTTGATTGTTTAGAGACTGAATGATGGGCAAAATCAAAAATGAAGGTGAAAATCGGCAAAAAAGGTCTAAAAATGTCGATATTATCAATAGAGAGGGTAGCCCACATAAAAAAACAGTTATTCTGTTCGTTTAAAAATTATATCTAACTATTTTTGTTAGGAGTCATTAAAAAGTAGACCATACTGATTTGATAAAATACTTTTTGGGAGAAATAACTTATCAAAGCTTGGCTTGAGCCAAGCAACTATTTTTAAAGGAGGTATTAAGCTATTTTGTGATGATTACTCAGAGTTGAAAACAAAAGATGTATTGCCATTATGATGGAGAGAACCAACGCCATTCAACAACCTACCGAAGTGTTGTTGCATGAAATAGATTTAGAAAACACTGTGCGTGAACTACTAGACGATACTCAAATATATTTTGATTATAATATTGTCAATATAGGGAGCAAAACTGAGGTGCCACAAATCAAGCTCGACTTGATTACAATTAACAAAGAGCACAATCATAAGTTTTTGTTTCATTCGTGTACCGGAAGCAATAAAATAAATATTCTGGAAGCAATGATTGACTACATTAACGAATATAAGAAACGTCAGGAAACTTATGCTATAGAATGGATGAATGTAAAGCTGACCGAAGAAATGCAGACTTCTTGGTTTAGAGGAAATGATATTTTTGATATTTTGAATAAATTCTTTTACAACAAAGAAAAAAGTCAATTCAAGATATTTAAAATAAAGTTGATGCCTAGTGCTTAGGAATGGTACTAAAATAAATACGCATTCTTAACCTCATCTTTTGAGGCTATACTTTATTAAAAAATAGCCGAATGGCGATGCTATTAGCCGACCATCCCTCAAGCTCGCTCAATATCCACCGGATATTGCCGTGCCACGTATAGCAACAAAATATTTTAGCGTTACTATAGAACTTTATTTTTGCATCGTTCCTTAGTTATTGCAAAAATCACTCTACAACAAAAAATGCCCTTGAACCTTAAGATTCAAGGGCATTTTTTGTTGTATAAAGTCTTACCTTTTTTTCACTCTACTCAATTCATTTTTCAACAGGATACTTTCATTTCGGTGAATATAGGTTTTTTCAGTATCCAAAGACAGACTTACATCAGCCTATGCAAAAAATAGTGGGGTAGAGTAACAGTGCCTGTCTGTTACCTCATTCGAATTTTAGATTTAACGCTTTTTATCTTAAGCGTAATGACTTGGCAACTAGTCATACAGTTAGAAGGTACCTCTGTAGGGATACCATAGCTTTTCAGTATTTGATTCAGTGAGTGAGTATACTGTTCCTGAAAGGCTTTTTCCCTTGGGTTGGTTTTGTGGTGTTCTACATATTCACATTGCAATTCATACTTTTGGAAACCCATTGGGTGTTGTACAATCAGTGAAACACTAGGGCGCGATTTCCACCCCGAAATGCCTTGTTGCAGGTATTTATTACATACAAACAAAGATATTAAGCCTGTTGTAGGGTGAAACTTAAGCGCATTGGCTTTACTGGCAGAACCAATACTGGCTTTTCCCTTAATCTCGATATATACATCCATTGGATTTTCCAGGATGTTTTGTAGTTGGTTAGTGAGCATAATTTTACGTATAGTGGTTTTATTGTTGTGAAGATAAGCTAAAAAAGTATTAATGTAATAAAATTACAATAAAAAGATTTTTATAACTACTTATACTCTTTAACTAGTATAGATTGATCATGTTTTAATTTCCTATAAAAAAACAGTTAATCACACTAATTTATTGCCTATATACACTGTATGGTTAGCTTTTAAATTTTTATGAAAGTGTGGTTATTTGTAAAGGGAGGTTGACGATGAGTTTTTAGAGGAAAATAATTCTGGATATTATTATATTTTTTTATGTTATTTTCCTTGTAAGATTGTGGTTTTTTAGAGTAATACATTGATAATCAGTCTTTTTTATTGCACATAAATTTAAGTCATTACCTTAGGTAAATGACCATTGCCAACTAAGACTTATTTGCAGGGGTAAAAGTGGTTTATGCCGAGTTAATCAAGGTTTTAGAGATTTAAAAAAATATTTCTAAAATGTGATTATTGGCAATAAAATGTTTTTAAACTTGATTAAATAGTGAATTTAGGTTGAAAACTTACATGTATTACCCTGATGCTTTTATATAAATTATAATCTGTTAGCAGTGTGTGTTAGGAGTATTTGGCTATTTTAATAAGTTTGCCCAATACTGTGAAAATCAGTTTTTTGAAGTATTTATAGAATTTTACCTCCATATTTTTCATTGCCTGATTTTCTGTAATTAATGACACAAAAGTACAAACAAAATATTTTGATTACTATCACTAAATTACATAAACATTACATGGGGGGAGAAATATTGTATTTTATGAAGCCAGATGTTACCTATGTGATAATAGGGTAATAGTACTTTGGGTATGCCTGGGGTTATCTTATAGTTACACATTATGCATAGGTTTATGGCACAAAGCAATGTTTTCAGTAAGTCAGTACTTTGTGCCGATGAAGATTATTCACTCAAAGTAGAGAGTTGCTCTTTAAGCCAACTTACACCAATGGCATAATGAGATGTATTGGCTGTAGGTTGACCTTTGTGTAGTACTATTACTTGGGGTGATTGATGAAGAATGTCAAACTCTTCAGCTATTTTGTTAGAGATGTCCCGGAAATTAATCAAATCTAAGTAATAAAAAGACAAATCTTTGACCTGAAAGCTCCACTCTTCTTCAAGCTGGTATTTTACCATAGCACTTAGGCCACAGCTTACACTATGTTTAAATAATACTACTGGAATATTATAAGATTCTTTTACCAATTCTGGTAATTGTTCGAGCCTGATAAGCTTTTTCCAGTGAGGGGCTGACTTCCCGTTAGATTGTTGCGAAAAGTGATTAGATATACTCATATTGCAACTATATTTAGTGTGTCGAAATGTTATAGGTTAAACTTCAATTTAAAACTTAATGTAGATACTATTACGACATTCACCCACTTTTTTGTTCTGTTTTGCCACATTATAAGCCTCTAATCACCTTTAGACAATCGATAGTTGTAATTTTTTAAGTTTTTTTTAATTCACTTTATTACATACTGGTAGCCTGTGCTTTATTGTTTTCCAGCCACTCCAAGTCAAACTGTTGCGCCAATTTCTCGAGACTTTCAACTACAGCAGGTAATACAGGGATACCTGTAATGAGGCGTTCTATGTGGGCGTTACGCTCTGGCTCACCAGGAATCAACACTTCTTTGCCATCAACTGCTTTGGCTTCTTTGAAAGTACTTATCCAATGATCCATACTTTGCTTAAAATCCTGGGCAGGCCTGAACGCATCTATACGCATGGCTCCTACAAAGTGTCCAGTACCTTCGCCTACTGGCGGAGTACGCTCGCTGGTGTTGCCCGCAGTAGCAAATGGTGGCACCCAAGGACCGTAGTTAGCCCCAGGAAGTACCCCTGATAAAATATCTACAATAGCTCCCAGAGCATACCCTTTGTGGCTACTGTGTACCCGATCGCTGCCTAAAGGCAACAAAGCACCTCCAATTTTAGGTTCGTGTGGGTTGTGGCTTGGTTGTCCCTGTTCGTTTTGTACCAATCCCAAGGGTGCTTCTTTCCCTTGGCGTTGTAATATTTGCATTTTGCCATAAGCTACAGCACTGGTGGCAAGATCGGCAACAAAAGGAGGGTATTTTTCAGTAGGTACAGCTACTGCTATAGGGTTGGTACCCAGCAGCTTATCTAACGAAAAGGTAGGGGTTACCAAACTACTGGCATTAGTCATTGTCATGCCTACCATGTCATAGCTTAAAGGCATCATGGCGTGGTATCCAGCAATGCCAAAGTGTCCTGAATTTTTAATGGCTACCCAACCTGTGCCTACCTTTTGGGCCTTTTCTATGGCGATTTGCATAGCCGTAGGAGCTACTACCAAGCCTAGCCCTGCGTCTCCGTCTATTACCGCTGTGCTGGGGGTTTCGTGTACTATTTTGATATTGGGTGTAGGGTTGAGCCTTTTTATTTCCCATTGTTTTACATAACCCGCAAGGCGAGCCATCCCGTGTGAGTCTATCCCGCGTAAGTCGGCACTAATCAAAACATCCGCGGCTTGCTCGGCATGTTCATCTGAACACCCTATTTTTTGGAATACCTGACGGGCAAAGTTGTAAAGTTGGGTATATTTATAGTATGTGGGCATGGGTGTCAAATTTTATAGGTGAGAAAATAAACTGCCAAAGCTAAAAGATTACCCTTGAATAAGTATAATCCAGCCTGAAGTAATTGTTAAATTATAAAAAAAATCAAACTTGACCTAAGTTTTTACCCTTTTATAGCATAAAAGTTGCCTCTTAAAATACTTAAAACCTATGGTAGAAGCCTCATGTGGCGGTTTTGGCATAGTTTTTTCAAATTTTCAATACACTATCAACAATATTGTAATACTACCAAAATGATTGCATCAATGAATGGGTCTAATAATTCAACACTCGCCCAAAAGTATCCTGCAGTAGCTTCCTGGATCAAGGAAGATACCATTGAGATCACCCACGAATTTAGAAGAGACATAGTAGCACGTGCATCCGACGAAGAAGGAGTTATTTGGGAAGGAGACGGGTTCGGGACGTTAGATGAAGCTATGCAGGCGTTAGAAGCTGGTATTCAGAAATGGATCAAAGATAATTTTAAACCCAACCGTTAGTAGCTACTATTGTCGGTGGTTGGTTGTTTTCCCCTTTTTTGACTACTCCCCAAGCTAAAGCAAAGGGGATTCTCACCCAACGCATAACCCAATGGTTCACGTTAACGGATAGAGGCAAAAGCCCTTGCCTCAATATTTTTTGCAGCATTGATGTCTGCGTTTAGTTTTGTGCCACAAGATGTACACACAAATTTAGCTTGTGTTTTCCTGCTTTCTTTGTCTTTGTGCCCACATTCAGAGCATACCTGGGAAGTATACTTTGGGTTTACCTTGACAAAAGTTCGTCCGTGCCATTTCGATTTGTACTCCAACTTATCCAAAAACATAGAAGGCGCAGCATCCAGAATGGAGCGATTAAGACCTGATTTGGCTTTGACGTTCTTTCCAGGTGCTTCGGTGGTTCCTTTGGCACTACCAGTCATATTGCGAACTTTGAGGTTTTCAACCGCAATAGAGCCGTATTTGAGAATTAAGCCTGTGCTAACTTTGTGTTGAAAATCGTTGCGAATACGGGCAATTTTAGCCTGAAGTTTGGCAAGTTTTCGGGCTTGCTTCTTGAAGTTGCTCCCGCCTTTCTTTTTGCGGGAAAGGCTTCGTTGTTCAAGCCTGAGCTTTTTTTGGTAGTGCTGAAAAAGGCGTGGATTGGCAATGTGTTCGCCACCTGAAGTGGTTAGAAAATGTTCTATTCCCCAATCCAGCCCCACAGTTTGGTTATTGCCAGGAAGTGGTTGGGGTGTCGTTGAGAACATAATGGAAATATAGAAGCCATCCGTTTCCTTGATGATAATTGCTCGCTTAAGTTTGGCTTTTTTGGGGATTTCTCGTGAGTAGAAGGTTTTGACCTCACCCAGCTTTGGAAGAACAAAACGACCAGCCCCACATTTGTCACGGGTGACTGACTTTAGAGTGATGGAGTTGTACTTTCCTTTCTTTGCCCATTTAGGAAAACCACCACCTTTGAAAAAAGATTGGTAGGCTTTTTCAAGCCTTTGAAGCACATCCTGAAGACTTTGTGATGGAACATCTTTGATCCATTCAACATCCTTGAGTGTCTTGAGCTCCTTATCCAAATCAAAGCGAGACAAGTTAACCCCGTAGGCTTTGTAGGCGTATTGTTTTGTCTCCAAAGCAAGGTTGTACACAAACCGACATGCACCCACCCAACTACTCAATGTTTGAGTTTGGGTAGCCGACAAATTTCGGAGCTTGTATTTGTATGTCTTAACTACTTGGAACATACTGCAATATACGGAAAATATGTTATTTATATGACAATTAAATACTATATTTAAGTTATGGAAAAACGCTGGAAAAGCTCTAAAACTAGTGTCTACAACCTTGGCTATCATATCATTTGGTGTCCAAAATACCGCAGGAAAGTCCTAACTCAGGAAATACAAACAAGGCTCAAAGAGCTTTTGCTTTCAAAGGCTAAAGATTTGGGCATTGAAATAGAAACAATGGAGATTATGACAGACCATGTGCATCTTTTCATCAAAGCGAAGCCTGTAGATGCTCCTCATTTCATTATTGGGCAACTTAAGGGCTACACTAGTCGCCATTTGAGGCAAGAATTTCCCCAACTAAAAAGTAGACTTCCAACACTTTGGACAAGGTCATACTATATTGAATCAGTAGGGCATATTTCAGAAAAAAACATCAAAAAATATATTGAAAACCAAAAAATGGTTTGACACCAAATCTGCCCCTTTCACGGGCAATTATTTTTCATCCCACTACTAAAGACAGTGGGCTTTCAAATAATATTTATCGTAAGTTGTGGGGGCGCTTCCTTGTGCTACAAGTGTTCTCACCATTGTTTGACAAACATAATCCTATGGATATTACCGAATTGATTAATATTTAGAACCTTCCGGATAGGGTAGCCACCCGAAAGGCGTTGGTTATTCCCTTAGAGGTGCTCCCTTGCTTCATCGCTATTAGCGTACAATACGGCATTTATTTTTTGGAATTTAGTGCCTATATGACGACGGAAAAATGCATTGGTAGAGTAACGGGTAGACGAGGTAAAGTACTTATTATCATTTCGTTTTACCATCTCAAAAAATGCTCGCTCAGCTTCATCAGCAATATGAAAGTTGTCATAGTTAACCACTACTTTAAACTTTTTGCCTATTTGCTCAAACTGTTCTACCAAGGCTATTTCTATTTCTTGTACTTCATCGTGGTTATGAATCACAATGCCTTCAAGGTTGATATACATCGTATTGGTGGCTTGTTCAAACAAAATTCTATCTTCAAATGATACCTTCTCATCTTTTCTGATTTTCATTGGTTTGGGCAAAAATATGCGTTCATCCATTGTTTTAAGTTCGTTTGATACCAGAGGCTTAAAAGCCATTTTGTCTAAAATATCTTTTTGCAGGTCTATACCTGGCGCAATTTCTATCAGCTCCAACCCTTCTTCAGTCAGCTTAAACACCGCCCTTTCGGTAATGTAGTACACAATTTGCCCTCGGCTCTGGCTATATTCACCATTAAATGTAATCTGACCTACTTGGTCGACAAACTTGATTTGATGGCTGTCTTTGAGTATTTTGAGCTTACCATCTTCTACTATAATCTCCGACTTTGCCGTAAATGTTCCCATAAAATAGACCGCTTTGGCGTTTTGGCTAATATTAATAAAACCACCTGCTCCGGCTATTCTATCGCCAAACCTACTCACATTTACATGACCGGCAGCATCAACTTCAGCCATTCCTAAAAATGCTTGATTAAGCCCGCCCCCGTCATAAAAATCAAACTGAGAAGGTTGACTAATGATTGCCTGAGCGTTAGATACTGCCCCAAAGCTCAAGCCACCTGAAGGAATGCCCCCAATGGCGCCTGGCTCTACCGTAGGAATGATGTAATCGAGAATATTTTCTTCGTTTGCTACCGAAGCTACCCCCTCTGGCATGCCTATGCCCAAGTTTACTACTGAGTTAATTTTAAGAAACATGGCAGCTCTTCTGGCAATTACCTTGCGGGCATCCAGCGGCAAACGCTTGATCAATGTTTTGGGTACAGTAATATGCCCGGTATATGCTGGGTTAAACACCTCCGAAAAAGTTTGGTGATGATAAGCAGGGTCTGCTACCACTACTGAATCTACCATAATGCCCGGAATAATCACCATTTGCGGGTTGATATGGTGTTGTACAGTTACCCGTTCTACCTGTACAATAACGATTCCGCCTGAGTTTTTTACTGCCTGTGCTATAGCAAGGGATTCCAGCGTAAGTGCTTCGTGCTCCATAGAAATGTTGCCTTCTTCATCAGCGGTAGTACCCCGTAACAGGGCTATGTTGATAGGGAAAGCCTTGTAAAAGAGGTATTCTTCGCCCCTTAGCTGAATAAGTTCTACTAAATCTTCGCTGGTGGCTTGGTTTATTTTACCTCCGTCTTGTCTGGGGTCTACAAATGTATGTAGTCCCACTTTGGTTATGGTTCCAGGTTTACCGGCGGCTATATCTCTAAACAAATGAGAAATAGCCCCTTGTGGAAAATTGTAAGCCTCTATCTGGTTGTCAATGGCAAGTTTGCCCAGAGTAGGCACAAGCCCCCAGTGTCCACCAATGACCCGTTTGACCATGCCAGGATGTGAAAAGTGATTCAACCCCCTGGTTTTACCATCGCCTTGCCCGGCAGCATATAATAAAGTCAGGTTTTTTGGCGATTGGGTAGCCTTAAACCGGTTCTCGATGGCTATGGCAAGTGCTTCGGGAAATCCGATGCCTACAAACCCTCCGGTAGCTATAGTATCATCATCCATAATTACTGCGGCAGCTTCTTCGGCAGAAACAATTTTATATCTGTTCATTATTTATAAATAGTTTTGGGTTGGTATCAGGTAGACCAAGAATAATTAGACTAAAAATAATTTAAGAGAAAATCATTAAAAAGTGATGTGTTGGCTCAAATGATTTTACTATTGGTATAGTTTGTATTGCGAATGTTTGCTTTATAAAATGCAGGCTTTTAATTTTCGGAGCTTAAAAACTAATCTATTATGACAAACAAAATATATTGGGGAGTTGCGATGGTATGGCTGACCTTACTGACTCAGTGCCTTCCTAAGGATACCAGAGCCATAGAATACAACAACAAGATTGTTAGCATTCAAAAAAAAATAAATACTGGGTTAGATAGCTTTTACAAAACGCTGGAAAAGGGCGATTCGGCATCTATAGTGCCCGCGTATGATATATTGGTGAAAACAATCAATGACCAATTGATTGAGGCTAGAAAATTAAAACCTTTGGGCAAAGACAGCACTTTTAAGGCTACAGCTTTAGGGTTGTTTGATGTGTATCACCGGATCATCGAGGTAGACTTTGCTCGCATGGTGCCTTTGCTGATGCAAGCAGAAGTGTCGGAAGAAGAAAAAAACTTATTGGTGGACATGGAAAAAAAGCTGAAGAAAGACGAAAAGGCAGCTTACCAAAAGTTTAAGAAGGCACAACAGGCTTTTGCCAAAAAGCATAATTTTAAACTTGAGTAAGTAGCATCAAGTAATTAGCTATAAGCTACAAGTAAAGATAACTCTCTCATAATATGATAGTTACACTTGCATATTAGGTTAATTTTGTCCACTTACTTAGCATCAAGTAATTAGCTATAAGCGACAAGTAAAGGTAACTATCTCATAATGTAATAGTTATACTTGCATATTAGGTGTATTTAATTTTGTCTTGGTACATAATTGAATTTGTGTGTTTTTAATTTAGTGGGTGTATCAGGGGAGAGTGTTTTGTTTGAAAAAGGTGCAAACTATAGAAAATAGAGTCCTTGGACATTTGTAGCTATTGTAACCCTTGACCGATAAGCACAACTAAGCTCATAAACTCAGCTGACAAGTATTTTGGTGGACGTTTAGGTTTGTGAGATAAGTGGTTAACTTATCTAAACAAAATACTCACAAGCAATTTGCAAGTAGTTGATAGTCCCATTGAATATAAATTCCTTAGTGTTATTTCAAAATCTTTACTTTATACTGAACATAATGGAAAATCAAGAACAATTTACCTTTTTTTGGGAAACCCGCTCACCGCTTTCTCAATGGCATCCATCAGATTTTACCGTAGATGGTGTTGCTTTCAACTGTGCCGAGCAATATATGATGTGCCAAAAGGCGAAACTATTTGAGGATCAACAAATTGCCGCGCAGATTTTGCTTACAAAAAAGCCGCGTGATCAGAAGGCTTTAGGGCGAAAAGTACGCAATTTTGATTCCGCAATTTGGAATAATCATTGTAAGAAAATTGTCTATGAGGGTAACTACGCCAAATTTACCCAAAATGAGGCCTTAAAAGCATCTTTGTTGGCAACCACCGGAACCACATTGGTAGAAGCAAGCCCTTATGATAAAATATGGGGCATAGGTTTGGCTGCTGACCATCCCGATGCCCAAGATAAGAGTAAGTGGCAGGGAACCAACTGGTTGGGTGAAGTGCTTACCCAGCTAAGAAACGATTTGATAAATGAAGCATAACCAATGAATTGAGCCAGTGAAATATATTGTTGTTAGTTTATTATTGATAGTGGTGTGTGTGTTGCTGATGCAAAATTACCAAAATACTTCCAACAACGATGTAGCTGGATTTGCCCTAAAAACTACCCCTAAAAAAATCAAAGAAATAGCCTTACCTGCGGATTATCAGCGGGTAAGCACAGCTCCTGGTTCTTTTGGCAGTTATTTGAGAAACCTACCTTTAAAATCTAGTCCTACAGTGTATTTATACAATGGTAACCGCAAGCGCAACCAGCAGGCACAGTATGCTGTGCTGGATGTGGATGTAGGCAAAAAAAACCTGCAACAATGTGCAGACGCTGTAATGAGGCTTAGAGCAGAATACTTGTATAAAAACAAGCTTTATTCCCGTATCCAGTTCCACTTTACCAATGGTTCTTTGGCTTCTTATGCACAGTGGCGCAAGGGGTTTAGAGCAAAAGTAAGAGGCAATAAAGTACGTTGGGTGAAAACGCATGGTTTTGATGAATCTTATGCGACTTTTCGCCAATATCTCGAAACAGTGTTTATGTATGCAGGTAGTTATTCGCTGAATAAAGAGTTGCAAAAAGTACCCCATACAAAGGATATACAGGTAGGCGATGTTTTTATCCAAGGAGGGTTTCCAGGACATGCGGTATTGGTGGTAGATGTGGCACGACATTCGCGTACTGGAGTGTTATTGTTTATGCTGGCACAAAGTTATATGCCAGCACAGGATATACATATATTAAAGAATCCGAACAATAAACAACTAAATCCGTGGTACAGTGTAGCTCAACTAAGGGCTGAACTTGAAACCCCCGAATGGACTTTCAAAAAGAATAATTTAAAAAGGTTTTGAAATGATGAAAAAATCGTTGTTGTATGTGTTTGTAATGACATTAATGGTGGTTGCAAGCTGTGATAAAAAAAAGCAAAACAAAGAAACAGACGAAACTACCAAAGATAGTACTAAGGTAGAGAAAAAAGATGAACCAAAAGAGCCAAAAGTGTATCCAGGGTTTGACAATAGCTATGCAGGTACACTGGGTAAAGATCAGGCAATTAAAATGAACCTGAGACGTTATGACGATCAGCTTTCGGGTACCTATTGGATGGTGGCTGATGGCAAGGATGTGTTATTGAACGGTACCCTGAAGGAAGGTACTTTTGAACTGAATGAGATAGATAAAGAAGGGAACCTGGGAGCCAAAATTACTGGCAAACTAGAAGATCAAAACGCAAAAGTAACTGGGGAGTGGACAAAAGAGGGTAAAACGCAGAAATTTGAGCTTACATTGGCAAAGCGTTTGAAGCCTTCACCCTGGAAACTTGACCAAAAAGAAGTTGATGAGCACTCTAAAGTAGGCAGTTGCTATATTCATGTATCTTACCCTCAGTTTAAGGGCATGAGTGATGTAAAAATGCAAACTAAGGTGAACAATTTGATTGAAAAACACTTCCCTATTCATGAAATGGAAGCGTCATTGCTCGACTGTAAGGATAGTTTTAAAGATGATGTAAACTACGGGGTGAGTTACTTGCGTGGTAGTTTGATCAGCATTACCAAAACTCATCACCTTACAAGGGCTGGAAAACCACACCCGGGTGAATCTTGGGGGATTAACTTGAATTTTTATACAGGCAAAGTGTATGAGTTACGCGATTTTTTTAAGCCTGACATGATTGGCGAATTGAATAAGTTTTTGCAGGAAAAAGTAAACGAGAACTGTGGAGGAACGCTGACTGAAGAACAGCTGGCGCGTATTGAGCTAAAACCTACCAATAAAGAAGGCTTCTCACTGACTGATAATAGAAGTTTTAAAGGGAAAATTACCCGGGAAGGTAAAGTTATTTTTCACCTGACCGATCGTGTACCAAGCAAATTGAGAAGCTCTGGTTATGTAAAAGTATACTACCATGCACTTAAGAAATTTATTAACCCTTATGGCCCTTTGATGTCAGTATTGGATCGTTATGAGCGTCAAACGTCTAAATAGTAAAGCAACCACTGCCAACTAATAAGGTACTACATATACGACACACAATATATAATACAACATCCCTTAGAGACTTGTTCTTTAAGGGGTTTGTTGCTTTAGGGCTTAAGCACTGTCACCCTATAGCTGTCTCTAATCATTTGCACAAGTGCTTGAAGCTTTAAATCACTATAATCGTGTTCGTTGAAATAGTTGTTTTTAAGTTTTAGTTTTTGGCTTAGGCTTAATACATACTTTTTAGGTTTTTCTCTATGCTTTACCTTATAAGCTTGCTGATCTATAACTGTTGGGTCAATGATGTTGTGGTGTTTTTTAGGGTATTGGACGTTGAGTTTGGTCAAAATTATTCTTTTTGCTTTAGGCTTATTTGTTTTGGTATATAGCCTTATGTTGACCTTTAGGTCTAAGTTTACATTGTTATATAATTGAGTAGACAGATGAAGCATTTGCCAGTGGTAGCACTCGTAGCGGTTTATGTAGCTGGCAAAGTGTTTTTCGTTCTTTTGATGCCGCAAGTCTACATGAAGGGTTATGCGAGCATCAACAGCAGTTTCTTCGTGTAATACGATCATCAGAGGAACGATAATGTCTTGGAAATAATCGGCTAATAACTTGCTATGAAGTTGGGTAATGTGTGCCTGTAAAAAAAAGATGGTAAACATTATCAAAAGCGAGGATACTGCAATGAGAAGCGTGTTTTTGAAGATAAGGAAGGGTAAAAAAAAGATGATCAAACCTAGTGGTATCCCCACAATAGTTGCCCAAAAACTAAAGTTACCCTGCTTTACACTCAACGCTTGGTTATACAAAAGAATATCCTGAAACAGGTCAAGCCATTCTTTTGATGTTTTACTTCCGTGAATTTGTTTGCTTTTTACAATCTTCACCTGTTCAGGGGTGAGTTGGGCAAGTACTTGTTTGTAGTGAGGGTACTTTACCCCATGAGTACGAGGTTTTTTTATTGTAAAGAGACTGTTCATAATGTTGGATTTAGTAGGTGGTTGAATCAAGTATACGAATGCCCACACATTTTTTTTTGAAAAAACGCCCAATATTTTTAACCCAATTCACTGGGGCGTTCAAGTAAACTTGCTATTTTTGCCACCCGCTTTTTTGAGAAAATTGTTAAATTGCATTTATGGAGAATTTTGTAGTATCGGCTCGTAAATATCGCCCTGCCACATTTGATACAGTTGTTGGTCAATCACACATTACCACTACGCTCAAAAATGCAATTAAGAGCAACCAACTAGCTCAAGCCTTTTTGTTTTGTGGTCCTCGTGGGGTAGGCAAAACCACTTGTGCGCGTATCCTTGCCAAAACTATCAACTGTTTGACTCCTACCGAAGATTTTGAAGCCTGTGGTACCTGTGAGTCTTGCGTGAGTTTTCAGAACCAAGGCTCGATGAATGTATATGAGTTGGATGCTGCCTCTAGCAACAGTGTTGATGATATTCGTAATTTGGTAGATCAGGTGCGTTATCCACCCCAAAGTGGCAAACGCAAGGTATACATCATAGATGAGGTACACATGTTGTCTAACTCAGCATTCAATGCTTTTCTGAAAACTCTGGAAGAACCGCCCGAATATGTGATTTTTATTCTTGCTACTACCGAAAAGCACAAAATTATCCCTACCATTTTATCTCGTTGTCAAATCTTTGATTTTAAGCGCATCGAAGTAAAAGATATGAGCGGGCATTTGGCAAATATTGCCCAAAAAGAAGAAATTGAAGCGGAACAGGATGCGCTTGACCTAATTGCTCAAAAGGCAGATGGGGGACTGCGTGATGCTTTATCTTTGTTTGACCTGATTACCACCTTTTCGGCAGATCGAAACATTACCTACCAAAGTGTAGTAAAAAATCTGCATATACTCGACCATGATTATTATTTTAAAATAACGGATGCTTTATTGGCGCAGGACATGCCCCTGGTACTCTTGTATTTTGACGAAATTCTCAGAAAGGGTTTCGATGGTCATATTTTTATTGCAGGTTTGGGCGCGCATTTACGTAATGTCATGATGTGCAAAGATCCTGCAACCGTAAAACTGCTTGAGGTCTCTGAGAAGGTAAAACAACGTTTTGCTGAACAAGCCCAAAATGCCTCGGCATCGTTTTTATTATCGGCCTTGAACCTTGCCAATGACTGTGATTTGCACTATAAAAGCAGCAAAAATCCCAGGTTTTTTGTAGAATTGGTGTTGATGAAAATGGCCAACCTAAACAGAGTGATTGATTGGGCGCAGAACCCCGTAGAGATTGCAGGACAGCCCCCTGCTGATCCTGAAAAAAAAAAGCCTGAAACCAACGTAACCGAGCAAAACAACAGCCATCAACAGCAGCAAGCCCCACCTCCGGCAAAAATGTCGCTAGAGTATACCAAAAAGGAGAACCCAAAAACTCCTATAATACCCAATAAGCCTGATGCCACCCTAAAAGTAGACACAAGTAATGGGAGTGTACAAGCATCTGACAATACACCTTTTACTAAGAAAGAGTTGCTGCTTGCACTCAATGATTTTAAGGGTATTTTAAGAAACTTTCCGCAAGATAGGGAGAAGGCTAGAAAAGCCGCTGAATATTTGTCGGCAGGCGATATTTCTATAGAAAATGGGCACGAAATCACCCTAACTTTTAGTGACGAAGCCCAGGAGAAAGTGGTAGCAGCGTATTTGGAGAAGGTGCAAAAAAACCTGCGTAATAAACTGAATAACCAAGCTTTGACCCTTAGTTCTAAGTATGTATATGTAGAGAAAAAGAAAAAGATATATACTCCTTACGACAAATTTCAGTATTTGAAAGAAAAACACACCAAATTGAACGACTTAAGTGCACGCTTTGGGCTAGAAGTAGATCTCTAAACAAGTTCCTTATATTATACCTTGTCGGCTTGCTCAAAGCGGTCATTGCCATTTACTTGAAACTCAACCCCAACACTGTCTTTATGTTTATAGTCAAAAAATGCCACTACATGATGCTCTGTAATGATTGCGAGTTGCTTGTTGCGACAATAACGCCTCAAAAAACGCCAGCCTATGTTTGTTGTGTGTAGTAGTTCCACAAATTCGTGAAAATTGTCAAGTTGGTCTAACCAATGCTTTTGTTGTTGGTATTCCAGAAAAAAGAAGTGGTTATGAGGGGTAACCGTGAAGTGACTTACCTCGTGAAAAACAAAGCATATTTCAAGTGCCCCACCAAAAGCATAAAAATAAAACATATCGGTATATTGAGAGTCTGTATACAATTTTTTACCCAATATTTTCTTGTCAAATTTTTGGTAAACCAAGTCTTCATTGTCTCCTATTTCTAAACCTTTGAACTTGCCTGTTTTTAAAAAATCATAAATATTCATTGATTGAGTTTTTGGTTAAATCTGTCGAGTTTAATAACTAAATTGCCTAAGTAAAGCGGAAAAAATAAGATGTGCCAATAAAACAAAATATTTGTTGAGTGGGCGAGTCAAAAAACCTTTGCAT
>NZ_CANLRP010000012.1 GCF_947493425.1 uncultured Microscilla sp.
GGCAATTTACTACTAAAGAGGCGAGGATTAAATTAAAGAGGCTTTACCCTAAAATACAACGTTGACATAACACTAGTATAAAAAGGAGGGGACTTTGAAAGTGTAGGTTTACCTAAGTATCTAGCAAAAAAACGGGACTAGTCATTGATTAGTCCCGTTGTTGTCTAAAACATAAAACAAATAAAACGTAGATCAAGCCTGTTACAAGCAGTTTTTATTATGCTGATTATTTGTCCTCTGAACTACAAAAAACCAGATAGGTTGTGTTAAAAAAAAGTTGAAAAACTTGAGCAATCTTACTTATCAAACGCTGTTTATGCGTTGGTTATTATTATTTATTAAAGCATGTGTTAGCTAATGTACTTTAACTTCCCCCATACTTAAGTCAAAAATAAGGAAAACAACTAATAATTAGGCGAGATACCAGATAATAATGTAAACTATAGTCCAAGTAGCGGGCTAAATAATCTTGAAATATACTTTCCAAACACACCTCAAAAACTTCCCTTCTCAGGTAAAAAACCACCCTTCAGCGGGTAAATCCAAACTACCCTCATTTTTATGAGTATATTGGTTGACTGAAGCATCCTTTGATTAATACTTGACTATCTTTAATCACTATATTTTATCACCAGTGATTGAAACATACTTGTAACTATTTATATGAATAAACCCTTGTCTTTTGTCCTCAATGTAAACAACCGTTTGTATACCCACCTTTTGTTTTGGCTGGTATATTATATATACAGGGTAGGTTTATACATCGATGTGTATGATTATACGCATTTTGTGCAGTTTTTTGAGTTATTCGCCAAAGCCTTTGCAGTATACCTGAACCTATATGTGTGGATGCCCTACTTGCTCAAAAAAAAACGTAACTTTGCTTATGGGGTAAGTTTGCTGGGTACTTTGTTGGTGGCAGGGGTGATACAAACCGAAGTAGTAAGACAAATGATGCGGGCTGGTATTTATACAAAGTTTGAGTTATCGTTATATTCTGTACATAAAACTTTTAGCATGGTCACCAACATAGCAGTAGTAGTGGGGTACACCAGTTTAATTAAAATCTTGAAAAGTAGCTATCAGAATCAACAAATCAACCAACAACTCAAGCAAGAACGCCTCGAAAATGAGCTTAAGTTTTTGAAAAGCCAAATCAACCCTCATTTTCTGTTCAATTCGCTTAACAACCTGTACTCCCTTATTTTGTGGCAGTCAGATAAAGCCAAAGATGTAGTGCTTAAAATCTCCGATTTACTCAGTTATATGCTGTATGAAACCAACCAGGAAATGGTGCCTTTAGAAAAAGATATTAAATACCTGAAGGGATTTATTGAGCTTGAAAAACTGCGTTTTGGCGATGAGCTCACGGTTACTTTTACTACTCATGGTACATTTGATGAAGTGCATATTCCGCCAATGTTGCTTCTGCCATTGGTAGAAAATGCCTTTAAACATAGTGTAGGCAATGGCGACGACCCAGTAAACATTAGTATGCAGTTGAGGTATGTACATACCCAGCTTATTTTTGAAGTAGAAAACAGTATTGCCGCCCTTCCAATCGAAGCCACTCAGACCGAAACCACCCATAACTCGGGCATAGGATTGCACAATGTACGGCGTCGTCTGGAGCTATTATACCCAAACCGACACACACTCACAACCAAGCCTTCGCCCACCAGCTATTGGGTACGTATGGAAATAGATTTGAGTCATAAAATGGATGCCTGATATGAAAACAAAATGCCTGATTGTAGACGACGAACCACTGGCTATCAAAGTATTAGAGAAATATATTCAAGACATAGACTCGTTGGAGTTGGTAGCCTCTTGTCGTTCGGCTACCAAAGCACTTACCTACGTGGCTACTCAGCCTATAGAGGTGATATTTTTAGACATACAAATGCCTCGCCTTACTGGAATGGCTTTTGCCAAAAGTTTGCAACGCCCTCCCAAAATTATTTTTACCACTGCTTACCGCGATTTTGCCGTAGAGAGCTATGAGGTAAACGCAGTAGATTATTTGGTGAAGCCCATTTCGTTTGAGCGCTTTTTTTTGGCAATTCAAAAACTCAACCTTGCCTTAAGTGACTCCCCCGGAGTAGCAGTAGCCTCTCCTAATGTTACCGATGACACTTTGTTGGTTAAGTCAGACAAAAAGCAGCACGTAGTCAGACTGGAAGATATCCATTATATCGAAAGCGTGAAAGATTATGTAATTGTACATGCCCCTGGACAAAATCTGGTATCTTACCAAAGTCTTACTCAGGTAGAAGCTGCTTTGCCGTCCACGTATTTTCTACGGGTACATCGTTCGTTTATTATTAACCTATACCACATCAAGGCGTTTAACACCACTAGTATAGTGTTGGCAAACACCGAACTGCACATTGGACGCACCTACAAAGAAGAGGTATTTCAAAAACTGAATGACTTTTTTTCGTAGAATCTATAAGTAACAAACAACGGCTAAGAACTACCCAACAGCTGCTGTTACTCTCCCTTTGCCCTCTCTTTGAAAATCACAAGTTTTATATACGTGTACCCTAACATACACCTTATGAAACCATATAACCATGATCATTTTCAAAATTATTGCCTTGCTCGGAGGACTTGCCTGGGGGCAAATACCACTGACCACTTCTACCACTCATCACACCAACCAAGTAACCATACGAGGAACCAGCCAACCTCAGAAAATAAAGGCGATGGTAGACTATTATTTAGACTATTGGCAGTTAGACAGTCTACACTTGTTGGTAGAGTACTCTAACAACTTGCCCCGACCGCTCAAGGGGTATACTCAATATGTTGAAGATAAAAAATGGGGAGTAAAGCAAGCCATTATCAGAATTAATGCAAGGCTTTCGCCCAAGGAGCAAGGCTTGACCATTGCCCACGAAATGGTTCACGTAAAACAGTTTAGGCGTGGTGAGTTGCAGTGGGTAGGCAAAACTGGGTATCGTTGGAAAAACCATTCGTATCGAGCAATTGCCAAAAAAGCTTATCACACAAGAGCCTGGGAGCAAGAAGCCTTTCGTCTGGAGAAAAAACTCTATTTATTGTACCTAAAAGAGGAGTAGTGCCTTGCACCTGCTCAAGGCATTGTGGGGAGCCAAGAAACAAGCCACCCCACTTGCCTTATTCAAAAAAATACTTTGATAGTTTCTAAAACCTTGCGCCTACTACTATCGGTTTTTTGTATCGCTTTTTCTCTCCATTCAGCGCAAAAGTTTCTATATAAATAATATAATACCCCATACCCGCTTTTTGCCCGGCATCGTTGGTGCCATCCCAGGTATAAAAGCCCTCAGTAGCTGCCAAGTCGTTTTGCGCCAGCGTTTTTATTTTGCGCCCGTACTTGTCAAAAACAGTCAGGCTAATTGTAATACCACTTTGGGCAAACTTATAGTTAATCGTGGTAAAATCGCGGTCACCATCGCCATTAGGTGTAATGGCCGAAAAATCTAACGAAACAGGATCCCCCACTCCGTCTGTACGGGTTTGTGAATTTCGATAGCCAGGTGTAGCAAAACCTTCGCTACTTGCCGCCGAGTGCCAGCTATTGGGTGTATTGGTCAAGGCAGTAAAGCGTATTCGTTCGAGCGAAACCCCATTTTTGTCATCAATCAAAGAAAAATGAAAATCGTCTTTATAATCAAACCGTTGCATCAACTTACCCTCATTGTTGATCAAAATCACTGAACCCTCATCGTCGTTATAGCCGGGTAGCGTAGGCATCACCAAAAAAGTAGAATCAGGCGCTTTAGGGTAATTACTCTGAATATTGGCTTTGTCGGTAGTCAATATGCGGTAGTGTTGAGGGGGTAATACATTGTTTTCGGTGGTCATTGCCTTTTGGTTGGCAACATTACCATCACTATCAACATTGGCAAGTTTCCAATCCTTAAGGTTGATAAACTTATCAGATACATTATAAATCTCCACAAAATCTACCCCTCCGGTTCGTGGATTAAACAATACCTCGTTGAGTACAATGTCGGTTGCATCGCCTTGTTCGGTAACGGCAAAAGTAGTACTGTTTTTATTAGCTATAGTATTGCCACTACAGTCCAATACATTGTTTACTATCAGAGTATACACTGTTTTTAGTTGTAGGTCAGTGGCTACCTTGAGCTTTACTTGTTTAAATTCCGGACTTATTATTTCTATACTTGCCACACTTGCCCCATTGCTCAAGGCATAAGTAGCATTGGCCAGGCTCGTGCTGTCCA
The DNA here is from genome assembly GCF_947493425.1 of uncultured Microscilla sp. GTDB lineage: Bacteria > Bacteroidota > Bacteroidia > Cytophagales > Microscillaceae > Microscilla. The sequence goes on from NZ_CANLRP010000012.1 coordinate 4,236, forward strand.
TTTTTTCGTTAAACGTCACCGTGATGGTATCTTTTATAAAAGCCTCTGCCTTCAGTATTTGAGGGGCGTTTTGGTCGGGATTAGCAGCTTTTACCGAGTTAACTTTGCCAGGGGTTCCGCCAACAGTTGCTGTGGCAGCTTTCCAGTTGTCAAGTTCACCGCAAGGGTTGCCTGTATCTATCATTTCCAGGGTATAACCCCCATCTTTTTTAGTGTCGTCCTGGTACCAGCTGTCCAGGTAATGTACACTGTGTAATAGGTGACCAGCCGCATTGCGTAAAACCAGCAATTCGCCGCTGTTGGCCAGTGAAGGAAAATTGCTAATGCCCAAAGCCCTGCCAAAAAAACTCAAATCATCTACCGCCGAACTGGTAGTCAATATCAAATATTCGCCCGGAAACACAGAAGTTTGATTGGCAACAATGGCTGTGTCAGAACCATCTGTCAACAATACCCCTTTGAGTTCGATTACCTTGTTCGATCGGTTGAGTATTTCAACAAACTCTCTTTCGGGCAAGCCAATGGTAGGAGAGGGATCAGCCATAAGTTCGGTTATGACAAGCTCGTGATAAGCAGGTGTTGCCCCTTTGCCAAACCTCGCCGTTGTCCCACTCAGGGCATTGCCAATACAATCGGTCAGGTTGGCAGTAGTAATAGTATAAGCTACCCCCGTTTGCAAGCTTCCGCTAAATTGTACCTCTACTACTGTATAAGCTGGAGCTATTGCTGTTACAGATTTGACTGTTAAGCCATTGTCGAAACTATAGTGAACTGCAGTTTTTAATTTTACACTGTCCATAGGCTCGCTAAATTGAATGGCCAGTGTAGAGTCATTTTTCAAAGAAGCAAGGTTGATCGTAGGCGCTTTTTGGTCTGGAGTAGTGTCGAAAACTGAGTTTTGCGCCCCCGGAGTACCCCCCGAAGCACTGCTTGAAGCTGTCCAGTTGTTGGTGCCTGTGCATCGGGTAGTCGGATTAATTTGTTCCAGGCTATAGCCCCCGTTGCTTTTGTTGTTGTCGTTGTACCACTCATCGCTGTAGTTTACCCGGTCAACCAACTGGTCGCTGGCATTGGTTAATGTAAGTACCTCGCCACCATTGGTAAGCGTGCCTGACCCTCCCCATGACAACACATTGCCCGAAAACAAACCTTCGTTGCCCGGACTGGTCAATACTACAAACCCGCCCGACTTAAGTACAAATGCCGGAAAACCACTGGTATTTACCCCGTCCAGCTTCCACCCGGTAATGTCTATAGGGCGATTGGTAGCATTAAACAGTTCTACAAACTCTACCTCTGGCAAGCCTACCTGTGGGCTGGGGTCGGCAAAAATCTCATTGATTACGATATCTCTCTGGCTGGGGGTATAGGGTGCCAGGTACTGAAAACCCTGACTGGTGCTGGTGATGGCGTTGTTTGCCAGGTCTTTTACATTTTCAATAGTAAGGGTATAATTGGTCAAGTCGGTCAAAGAGCTACCCAAAGTAAGGTGTACCAATGCTTTGTTAGAACCGTCTAGCGTAGCCGTAGCCGGGTTGCCTATGCCATTGTTTAGGCTATAGTTGGTCAGGGTTTCGGCGGTAGTTTGGTCTACATTTTCGTTAAAAGTAACCTCCACGGCAGTGGCCGAAAGCACCTGTACATTGGCTATAGTAGGTGGGGCAATGTCTATGCTAAAGTTACTGGTTTGGGCAGTAGTAATGGTATTGCCAAAAAGGTCCGCTACATTATTTACTGTCAAGGTGTTGCTTGTCGCAAAACCGTTGCTAAAAGTAAGGTGTACCAATGCCTTATTGGTGCCATCCAGGGTAGCCGTAGCCGCATTGCCTACTCCGTTGTTTACACTATAGTTGCTGGCTGTTTCGGCAGTGGTTTGGTCTACCTCTTCGTTAAAAGTAACGTCTAGCTGGGTAACTGAAGTAGCATTGGTCGTATTTATTTGGGGTGGTTGCGATACGGCAATATTATCAAAAAATATTTTGTCTTTTCGGGTGCTGGTATATACACAATATACTCCAAAGTGAGTAGATGTAGTAAAATCGTTGTCAGTAACAGCTCCTATATTGGTTGAAAAGTTGGTACCTCCTGTTAAGTCAGCTTTTAATGTCCAATTGCCTGAGCCCGACCTGGTAACCCTTACCCTTATATTGTTTGATGAGGCATTCATTACTCCGCCCGACCCCGCAATGATTACAGTACGGGTAGCGTCGTTTTGTTTCACTAGGTCTATGTCGTCACCGCTACGCCCAAACTCTACATAATAACCTTTAAGTACAGCAGCGCTTAGGTCTGCGTTGTCGCTCATCAGGTATACCCTGCTGTAGTTAGAGCTACTAGGGTTATAGGTCATTTTTACCCGAAAAACCCACTCGTTGGTAGCTGTAGAGGGGGTAGACAAATAACTGGTACCCGCCCCTGTATCGTTGTTTCTGAGTTCACCACCTACTACCGTAAAAATAGAGGTATTGCCCGACCACACGGGGTCAGCGGTGAAGTTGCCATCTGTAAAATCGTCGGCAAACTGAGCAACGCTCGCCCAGGGAAGCAAAACAAAAAAAAGGAGGGTAAAGAGGTGTTGATGTCTCATGATTTGGGGCAATTTGTAATATACACTAAATACAACTCCCAAAATAGGCGGGATTTTTTTATAACTCAAAACCTCACAGGTTAACATTTGATGAAAAACAGTGGTAATTGGTGTTATAAGGGAGCATACAAAAAATAAGCTACCCATTTCTGGCGATTTTTTTGTCCAAACACTTCGTTGCATTTAGCCTTTGGCAGAGCTCGGCACAGCCAGCTGTAGCCTCGGTTTTCGGCCGTAGCGCTGCTATGCCCTTAAAATGCACTAGTGCTTTGGGAACTAAGTAGTTTATACACTATTTCGAGTTTATTTTGGTGGCTGTCAAACCTCCAAAAAACGAGCATAGCCTAAGCTACGTGAGTTTTTTTAGGTGAAGTCAGCAGGCAAAAGAAGCCGAAAGGTGTGAAAGGAATTTAGTACCCAGAGCACTAGTCTTTGAGCAAAACCATTCACCAAAACTTGGGAGACTATTTATTGCAAACTCCCTAAAATCTCCATATTCCTGCTTTGGCATACCTTTGGGTAGTGTCTGATTTATATATTACTAACAAGCATATAAACCAACAAGCCATATTTCTATCAAGAAATATGGCTTGTCAACTTTTCAAATTATTTCGTTTTCAATCATAATATACAATGACATCTTCTTTGCCCTTGCGGGTAAGGTCGGGTACAGTAGGGTTGTCTGCTGGGTAGCCTACTGGAATCAACAAAAACGCGCGTTCGTTTGCCGGACGGTCGAGTAGTTTAGATAAAAAGTTCATTGGGCTGGGGGTATGGGTCAAGGCAACCAATCCTGCATGATGAATAGCCGCCAACAAAAAACCACCTGCCAGGCCTACCGATTCATTTACATAGTAGTTATTTTTTTTCTTGTGCTCTTCTTCAGTTTCAAATACTCGCTTAAACACTACAATCAGGTAAGGAGCAATTTCTAAAAAAGGTTTGTGCTCGTTGGTGGCAAAAGGCTCCAGGTCTTTGAGCCATTCGTCCGACATGCGCCCATTGTAGTTTACCTCTTCTTCTGCTTCGGCGGCTTCCCGTATTTTCTTTTTTACTTCCGGGTTCGACACCACACAAAAAGTCCAGGGTTGTTTGTGGGCACCCGAAGGAGCCGTAGAAGCGGTCATAATAATGTGATCAATTACTTCACGCGGTACAGGCTTGTCTGAAAACTCCCGAACGGTGCGTCGTTTGTCCATAAATTCATAAAACGACTGACTACGTACTTTCATTTCTTCCTCGCTGTAAGTGTCGCGCACATAAGGAATAAAGTTTTCTGTTTGTTCTGACATTGTTAATTTTTTAAGGTGATTTTTCACAAAAATAAAAAAGAAAAAGGTTTTGCAATGGGAAAAGCAACGAAATGCCCAACAAACAGCAGAAAAAGAAATTGATATATAAAAGTCATTACACGCTCAGCCACTTTGTTTGATTTGTGTATCTGATAGTGGTTTAGTGGGAAAATCCTTTGTTTAGTAGTGGCAAAAACACTGTCTCATCTCAAACCAAAACTCCACAATGAAGGGGGAGTTTGTTTTAGTATTTCTTGTTTGACTCCGCTCTTTTAAGTCCTGTACAATGCGTCATGAATAATCGCAGAATAACCTTCTGTGCTCGTTTTTATACGCTGTTGCTTGTGTCTTCACAAGCAACCAAATATGTGGGGCGTCAAGCGATGAAATTTACTAGGCTAGGGCAACCATAAAGGATTGCCCCTACAAAAGGCATTTGAATGGGTTTTGACGCTGCTCTTACGCCGTGACTTGTGTCTTCACAAGCAACCAAATATGTGGGGTGTCAAGCGATGAAATTTACTAGGCTAGGGCAACCATAAAGGATTGCCCCTACAAAAGGCATTTGAATGGGTTTTAACGCTGCTTTTACGCCGTTGCTCGTGTCTTCACCATAGCCGTCAGGCTAAGAGGAGCATAGTAAAAAATCACTTAAAAAATACCGTCACCGCCTCAGCGAGTGTCCCCACACGCTGATCGAATCGCCAAAATTTGAATACTGAAAGATGCTTCATGAGGTAAAAAAATAGTAGCCTGACGGCTATGGTGTCTTCACAAGCAACCAAATATGTGGGGCGTCAAGCAATGAAATTTACTACGCTAGGGCAACCATAAAGGATTGCCCCTACAAAAGGCATTTGAATGGGTTTTGACGCTGCTCTTACGCCGTTGCTTGTGTCTTCACAAGCAACCAAAAGACAATGCGTCATTAATAATCGCAGAACAACCTTCTACGCTCGTTTTTTCGGAATACTGAAAAGTGCGACTTGAAGTCTTAATACAGGGAAGACTTGGCACAGCGGGGAGGACTATTGGGGGAAATATTATAACAAAAATGAACACATAAAATAATGGCACAAAAAAACAAACCCCACAAACATTGTTTGTGGGGTTTGTTGGGTTGGGGTTGCCAACCCACATTAGGTTGTAATTTTGTTTACATAGTTTAGTAATTGTTAAGATTACATTATTAGGTATTTGTGAGTTTTTAAATAGTAGGTTTTATAGACTCTAATATTAGGTTGTGTAAATTAGTACTTTTAATAGTAGAAAGGTTAACAATGACATTAACAAATAATTATCAAACGCTGAGTGTTTTACCTATGTGCAGGGCATAAGTCCCTGTACAGTAAGTAATTGTAGGTTGGTAATGGATGTTGATATAATTAAAAACTTTTCCTTATTTTGGGTACTGATTATAAAGAACGGAAAAGTTACCCCAAAAGGTTATAAAAATTTACAAAGCCTGTATTTTGGTACACCAAATGTCCGGTTGAGTTTATAAAAAGCGGTCGTTGGCAGCCATTGTAGTCAAGTGTTGCCTAAGGGCATCAAAAAAACAAAGAACTGTCATCAGCGTAGGCTGCTTGTGTTCTGGTGTAAATATTGCATCAACACCCATACCTGAAAACCTGCACCAGGCGAAGATTATGGGTAATTTTAGGCATCAATAATTGATGTGTATGCCAACCAATTTTTGTCTCTTGGCTTTGCAGCCTGAGTAGGCAAGCTTCCTGTGGTCAGAGTAACCGTTTAAATAAGGTTTTGGGGTGAATTGTATGCGCTGGCAAGTCACCCAGGAATGTGCTAAAAGAGGGAGTTATCAGAGTACCAGATTTGCTGACACAACCAACAAAAAAATATGAAACTAAAGACTTTATGGATAGTAGTAGTATTACTTATAGTCTTGTTGCCACAGGCACACGCCCAAAAAGGAGCCGTATTTGTTGAGCATTATGGCAACCCTATAGCCAACCTTACTACCCAAAACAAAGCCATTGTGCAAACCTTGCAAGGCGATATGCTCATAGCCAATGCCCAAGGAGTAGTACACTATAACGGGCACCAATGGCAACGCATAGATGTGAAAGCCACCGTGTACGATCTGCTGACCGATTCGGCTACTGTGTTTACCGCCGGGCGAATGAGCTTTGGCTACCTAAAGCGCAACCTTACCGGACAGCTTGTATATACCTCTCTTATGACTACCCACAAGAAACTGCCCAAGCATCCAGGCAATTTTTATTCGATAGGCAAAACCGACCAACATGTATACTTTTTGAGCAAAAAACTACTGGTAGAAGTAGACAAAAAGAAGTTAAAGATTACTCGGTTTTGGCAAAGTAAGCCCCAAAAGCCTTACCAGGGATTGGTCACGTTTCAAAACAAAGTTTTTGTAAACATGGCAGGCGAAGGACTTCATCAGCTTGGGGATAAAAAATTGCTCCCTACCCTGAAAGGATCTAAAGGAGCCAAGTTTAAAGACATACAAATTACGTCTACTTTTGCCTCTAAATACCTGCCTTTTTTTACGGCAAGCGACAACTCCGTGTATCGTTATGACGGCACACTGTGGCAAAAGCTGGTCTTGCAAGACCAAAAATACCTGCACGAACACACCCTCACTACGGGCAATGCCATTGGGGAAAAATACCTGGCGCTGGGTACCCTTGATGCGGGCGTATTGGTGGTAGAAGCCAATACAGGCAAAACTTTGTTTGTGATTAACGACCAGACAGGGCTGCCCGACGACGAAATACTAGCCATAGGAGTAGACCAACAACTGGGGCTGTGGATTGCCCACTCGTTGGGTGTTTCGAGGGCGGCGCTCAATGTGCCAGTCAAGGGTTTTGGGCATTACCCGGGTTTGCTGGGCAGTATGACTGCAGTAACTCATTGGCAAGACAAAATATACGTGGCTACCAACGAGGGGGTGTTTTACTTGCACAAAACCGACACTTATGCGGAGCTTATCAAACATATTACCAATGAGAAAGTAGAGAAAAAAAAACCGGTAGTGACCAAAATAGTGACTGAAGTAGGCGGAGGTACAGTAGTAGGCAACTTAATCAATAAGGCGTTTGGCAGAAAGAAAAAGAAAAGAGTGATTTACCGAAAGGTGCCCCAGCGACAGGTAAAAACAGCCACCTCGCAGGCAACCAAAGAATTGTTGCAAAAACGGCTTTACAACCTGAGGTCTTTCCCTTATTTTTATCAAAAAGTTGATGGGTTTGATGGCAAAGTCACCCAACTACTTGCCCTACCCGACCAATTGCTTATTGCCAGTAATAATGGTTTGTATAGCTACCAAAACAAACGCGTAAAATTAGTGTTGCCTAAGGTGTATGTACACCATCTTTTATACCAAGACGAGATGCTGTTAGTGGCCACCAGTAAGGGGCTGATAAGCTTACAAAGCAAGACCAATGTCTGGGTGGTACACGATCGTTTTGCCCAACTAAAGTTGCCTGTATACTCGGTAGCCAAAATTAAAAATAACCTGTGGCTGGGCAGCGAAAATAAAGCCGCCAAAGTACAACTGAATGCAGACAACCACTATCAGCGTCACCAAGTATTTGAGTTGCCTCAATATTACCTTGAAAACGTACAGGTGGCAAACTTGCAAAACAAGCCTGTGTTGTTTTTGTCTGACGGGGTGTATCGTTTTAATGTAACCAAAAAACAGTTTGAACGTGATCGGCTCCTTAAAATGCTCAATTTGCCCTATCAAACCATTCAGCACCAAGACAAGCACGTGTGGACTAACTTTAGAGGGCGTTGGGTAGACATGCAGAGTTTAAAAACCACTCAATATTTGTCGTTGTTCACCAAAATATCAGACATTTATCAAGACAAGCAAGGTTTTCTTTGGGTGATTCATGACAATGGCTTGCATAAACTGGGACTCTCGTATACCCTTAGAGGCAAACGGCTCAAAGTGTTGGTAAATCGGGTGTTTGACCATCAGAACAAAGACTTACCCTTTGACAAAATACGGGTACACCAGGGAACCAAAGCCTATGGAGTAAATATACGCTTAAAAGTGCCTTATTACCTTAACGAAACCTCTGTAGAGTACCAATACAGAATGAAAGGAGGCAAAAAAGGCTGGAGCAAATGGCAAAGTTCACCCTTATTAACTTTTAACATGTTGCCAAGAGGCAAGCATGCTATAGAGATAAGAGCCCGTAACGGGCTGGGCGAAGAAAGCCGCATTAAAGAAGTAAAAGTAAAAATTATTCCGCCCTTTTGGAAAACCTGGTGGTTTTACCTGATAGAGGTACTGGTGTTGTTGAGCTTGGTGTTTGCATCGGCAGCTTCCAGCCGATTCCAAAAATTTGAACGCTACTCTTACATACTTACTTTTGTGACCATTATCACGGTGTTTGAGTTTATTGTATTGTCGCTGGAGCCATCAGTAGACGAGTTTTCGGGGGGGGTGCCCGTGTTTAAGTTGTTTATGAATATTATATTGGCCATATCGCTCAACCCCATCGAGCGAAAGCTTGCCATGTGGCTTAGCAAAAGCAAGCACAGGAGGTATAATTAGCCGTTTTTGAAGATAAACAAACTTATGTAGGTGCTTACAATTGGGCAGGGCAGAGTAAAAAAAACATCAGACGCTAATTTGCATTTTCATAGAATTTATTCCATTTTTGAAGCAAATTTTGCTATTAAAATAAGCAATTGTTAAAAATAATAGCAATTGCTTGGCAAAGTTTCATTGTATTAAAGTCTAACACCAAGGCACAACATTTCACCAATCTTGGGGCTAACCCCACACACTATCAGTGAGATATATACTATACAAAGACTGATATACACTGGCTCTCAATGGAGTGAGGAGAGGAATTGTTGCCTTGTTATTATAAAAAAACAAAATCAAACAAATGGCTAGTCAGGAGAATAAAGTTACAATTTCGGAAGTCTACAAAGACTGGTTTTTGGATTATGCTTCGTATGTGATTCTTGAGCGTGCCGTACCATCGGGATACGATGGACTGAAACCGGTGCAACGTCGGATTCTGCACGCGATGAAAGAAATGGATGATGGGCGTTATAACAAAGTAGCCAATGTAATAGGGCAAGCAATGCAGTACCACCCTCACGGAGACGCATCTATTGGAGATGCATTGGTAAATATGGGGCAAAAAGACTTGCTGGTAGATACACAGGGAAACTGGGGAGACATTAACACGGGAGATAGTGCAGCAGCACCTCGTTATATAGAAGGTCGTTTGTCTAAGTTTGCCCTGGATGTAATCTTTAACCCTCAAACCACCGAATGGCAACTCTCTTATGATGGTAGAAAAAAAGAACCTGTAAACCTACCAGTAAAGTTTCCTTTGTTGTTGGCGCAAGGCACCGAAGGTATTGCTGTAGGGCTGGCCACCAAAGTAATGCCGCATAATTTCAACGAGTTGATTGATGCCTCAATAGAATTATTGCGGGGCAATGAGGTCACCATTTATCCTGATTTTCCTACAGGAGGTACGATGGATGTTACCAATTATAGACATGGAATAAAAGGAGGTAAACTAAGGGTAAGGGTAGACATAGAGCAAGTAAGTCGAAAGATTTTGGCCATTAAAAACGTGCCTTATGGAGTAACCACCGAAAACCTGATAGAGTCTATCAAGAAAGCCAATGATGCCAATAAAATAAAGGTGAAAAAAATCGTGGACAACACTGCCAAAGATGTAGAAATACAAGTGCACTTGTCAACGGGGGTAGAGCCTGAGCAAACTATAGATGCTTTGTACGCCTTTACCAATTGTGAGGTGAGTATTTCGCCCAATGCCTGTGTCATTCTAGACGATAAGCCTTGTTTTATCAAGGTAGAAGAGTTGCTCAAGATCAACACCCAAAAAACCAAAGACCTTTTAGAGCAGGAGCTACTCATTAGAAAAGGCGAGTTGCAAGAGAAAATGTTGTATAGCTCGCTTGAAAAGATATTTATCGAAAATCGTATTTACCGCGATATTGAAGAGTGCGAAACCTGGGAGGCAGTACTCGAAACCATAGATCAGGGGTTAGACCCTTTTAAACAAGACTTTTACCGCGAAATAGTAGAAGAAGACTTGGTTAGGTTGACCGAAATAAAAATTAAACGTATTTCTAAATTTGACTCTTTTAAAGCAGACGAGTTGATGAAGCGTTTGGGCGATGAGTTGGAAGAGGTAGAACGCAACTTGAAAAGCTTGACCAAATATGCTATTCGTTATTTTAGAGAGTTGAAGAAAAAGTATGGCAAAGACCGTGAGCGTCGTACTATTATAGAAGAGTTTGAAGATATCAACGCTAAAGATGTAGTCATCAATAATCAAAAACTATATGTCAACCGTGAAGATGGTTTTATTGGTTATGGACTCAAAAAAGACGAGTACGTAATAGATTGCTCAGACATTGATGAGGTGATTACTTTTTGTGAAGATGGCAAGTACAAAATAGTAAAAATTGCCCCCAAGGTATTCATAGGCAAAAACATTATCCATGTGGCAGTGTTCGATAAGTCGGACAAAAATTTGGTATATAACGCCATTTATCGCGATGGGGTATCAGGCAGGGCTATGGCAAAACGTTTTCAGGTAAAAGCGGTGATCAGAGACCGGGAGTATGATGTAACCAAGGGTACCCCACGCTCGAAGTTGTTGTATTTTAGCGTAAACCCCAAAGGCGAAACCGAAGAAGTATCGGTGCGATTGACCAGGGCATCGAAAGCCAAAAACAAGCTCATTACCTATGACTTTGCCGAGATTGATGTAAAGGGCAAAAGTGCTCAAGGCAATATTGTCACCAAACATCCAGTACAAAAGGTGACCAAATCGAAAAGTAACACAGTGCGGGTAGAAAAGCCCAAAAGTCCAGATTTGTTTGATTAAGAAACAATTTAGTAAAAATAAAAGCATAAAAAAACGGGAGTAAGTCTGAAGACCTGCTCCCGTTTTTTTTATTGGCTACCCTGTGTTTCGAAGGCATTATACCAGTTCGTCGATCAAAGCCGCCAGTTTTTTATCTTTATCGGTCACCGTATTGCCCGCGTCGTGTGTAGTAAGTTCAATTTCTACTTTATTATACACATTAGACCAGTTGGGGTGATGATCCATTTTTTCGGCAATCAAGGCAACACTCGACATAAAGCCAAAAGCCTCTACAAAGTTTTTAAATTCAAAAGTTCTTTTCAGTTTGTTGTCTTCTTCTTTCCACATAATAATTTGGGTGATTGAGTGAATAATTTGATAAAGCTCAAATGTAAGGAATCATTAAAAATAAAGCTTTACCCTATTGGTTATTTTGTGGGGGAGATTGTACAGTGTACCAAGTTAAAATAGCCTTGCGGCAAGAAGGCTTACCTAAAAACAATTTCCTGGAGTTTTTCTTCGCCCAGGTTGTGGTTAATGCGATCTAAAATGTTGGTTTTGCGCATCAATAGTTCGGTACGAAGTGGGGGAGAAGAAATTTTGATAAAAATTGTATGGTTTTTTATATAAACCCCTTCAGTTCTGCTTGCTACCTCTTCGCCCATTAGGTCGCCCCATACTTGTATAATGTGAGCTTCATCGTATTTATTTTTGATCTTATAATTATTCAACAGCTCATACACTGCATCTTTCATAGTGGTGGTAGAGGCTTTTCTGGGTTGGTTTTTATGATTGCGAAATAAGTAATCTGACATATATATTAAATTAAAAATTTTCGAGGAAATAGGGTTACACTCAATAATTTGACCTTTTTGCTAAAATAGATAACAAAAATACAAAAACAAGGCTCATATTGCTAATTAAATGAGCAGTATTTCAACGCTAAAATCACCTCTTTTAGAGATGAATCAGCACTTGTTTAAAGCGTTCGTTTACAGGAGGGTTTGAACAAGCGCTAAAAAGTGCGCAAAACTAAGGGATTAAGAAGTATGGCACAAGCCAAAAAACTAAACACTTTCTGACGACTATTCAAAAACCTTTGTAAATTTACCCCTCAACTTGTAAGATATTTGATTAGGCAGCACCCTGAGGTAGTTATTCAATATGTACTTACAACCCCAAAACTTAAACAAATCGGATGCTAATGGATAGAAAATATATTTTCTCATTATTGCTGGTGTTGAGCGGTGTTTTTTTGACTGTGACAAACGTGCAGGCACAAGACAAAAAAGAGAAGGATAAAGACAAAATAGAACTTTACCAGAGGTATACACCCATTTCGTGGTTTTATAACGAATATTGGGCACAACCATTTGCTACTACTGCAATACAAAGCCTCCATACGGTGCTTTTTCCACGGATTAATGCCAACGCCAAAATACTTGACTTAATGTGTGGCAGTGGGCACGTGACCAATGCCTTGAAAAAACGAGGTTACAAAATGACAGGGTTAGATGCTTCAGAAGGCATGCTCAATTTTGCCAGAGTTAACGCTCCAGGAGTACCTTTTATGTTAGATGATGCCCGTCTTTTTGATATCAAAGATGAGTTTGACGCTGTCATCTGTATGAATAATGGTTTGAACCATATCTTGCAATGGAAAGAGTTGGTAATGGCGTATAGCAAAGTGTATGCATCGCTCAAAAAAGGAGGTTACTTTGTGTTTGATATGAGCCTGGAAGAGCACTACAAAAACTCATTTTCTAAGCAACGCAACTGGGTAGAGCGCGACAATTTTTCTTGTTTGTATAACTTTAGCTACAATCCTCAAGAGCGTTTGGGAGCTATAGATTTTGTGATGTTTTTGGCAAAACAACCCGCCAAAACTCCAGAAGAAAAAGCGGCGCAGGTATGGGGGCGGGTGTCGTGGAGGGTAACTCAATACTGTTACTCGCACCTTAAGGTTATAGATGCACTTGAAAAAGTAGGTTTTACTGTAATTAAAGTATACGACGGGCAAGATGACTTGAAAAGAGGCGCGTATAACAAAGGGCGAAGGTATTATTTGTGCCAAAAGAAATAAATAGTTGTTGAGGGCAAGTTTTTAACAGACTTGCCTTTTGAATTTTGTCTGCCTAAGTCCACATTGGTAAACAAATCTGAATAGGCAAGGTTATTTTTATAGTTTTACTCAATTACTGAGTCATTATTAAACAAGTTCTATACACCAAATATCATGATGGACAACAATCACTTATTTATAGAAGCAGTACGAAGTGGTAACCTGAGCACAGTTAAGCAACACTTGAGCAAGTACCCTGAGGCTGTCAATCAAAAAAACGCACAAGGTTTTACTCCTTTGATTTTGGCGGCTTATTATGATCAGTTGCCTGTAGTAGCTTATTTGATTGAGCAGGGCGCTGACATTTCGGCTGTAGATGCCTCTGGCAATACCGCGTTGATGGGAGCTTGCTTTAAGGGCTACGAGCAACTGGTGAGCCAGCTTATTGCCTTGGGAGCGGATGTAAACGTGCGCAATGTACAAGGAGCAACTGCTTTGATATATGCGTGTATGTTTGATAAGCAAGCCATTGCCCAGTTATTGCTGGAACATGGAGCAGATGCCTCTATTAAAGATACCCAAGGCAACACTGCCCTTGACCATGCCAAAGCCAAAGGACTGAAGTGGGGAGAAGAACTATTGCAGGTCTGAATAGCGAAAGATTTGCCACCAAGTAAGAGAAGCCGCTTTATTTATAAAGTGGTTTTTTTGTAATAGAATGCCTGTAAATGTGCCAAATCCTTTGTATCTTTCATGAGACTACATGATTACTATGACAAATCAAGGATATTCGGGAACTCCATTGGTAAAAAAGCTCGGCATTAAGCCTGGGTTTCGAATGTATGGCTACCAGTTGCCACAAGATTACTTTCATTGGTTTGACAGCCTGCCCGAAGACCTCCACCTTTTGCCCGAAGAATCATTTGAAGATGTACTGGCTGAATCGCTGGATTTTGTGCATGCGTTTTTCACAGAAAAAAAAACACTCGAAGAAATACTACCTTTGGTGAAAACCAAAATAAAAAAGAATGGCATGGTATGGGTATCGTGGCCTAAGAAAACCTCTAAGGTAGTAACTGATCTCGATAGCCACTTGGTGCGTATGTATGGACTTGAGTGTGGATTGGTAGATGTAAAGGTTGCAGCCGTAACCGAGGTATGGTCGGCAATTAAGTTTATGTACCGGATCAAAGACCGCTAAAAAAAGGTTGAGTCTGCGTTTAGGCGAAACGAAAAAACGAGCTCCTGGAGCAGACTCAGAAATAAATAGGGTTACTTATAGCAATACTCCGCAGTGATTTTAGTCAAAGTTGTTTGCTGGTGATCAGTTATTTATGAATTTAAAAACTGTTTAATTGGGTGTTTAGGCGTAAAACCGAAACACTTGTAAAAATAAAGTGAGTACACAATCTTAATATACGCCACTGGTTTACAGTATTTAATAAGGTGAACATTTACTCAAATCAGCTATGAACTATCGACTAAATACTTCTAACTACGCTTTTTGTAAATAACTGAAAATCAGTGCGATACAAAAGAGTGGTTACTTGTGAACCGAATCTACAGCTTGCTGTGATGAGCTCAACGGAGTTAAACAGGGTGTAGCACCGATATTCATCGGTATCCAAGGACTTGAAGCTTGCCCCTGTCAAGGCTATGGACTATTGTTATAGTTTAGAGTGAGATCCGTCACACAAGGGTTGCCCATTGGTATGTTTGCAACCACAAAAATAGACCGTTTTGTCTTCTTCAAATGATTGTTTGTGTGGGGTAAACTCAGAACCTTTGTGTTTTCCGTCACAAAAAGGTTGATTGGCGCTCTCTCCACAGCTACACCAGAAGTAATTCTTGCCAGCCACTACATCTACAGCGTAAGGGGTTTTTTGAGCAATTTTTGGGTCAGCCATAATAATAGATTTTGTTTTAAATTTAATTGAACATTGGTTACAGGGATAACCCCCAAGCCAGCTAAATAGTTACTGAATAAAGATATTTAGAATTAGAAAAAATCTAAATAAGACAATACTAGTAAATACCAACATACTATATTGCTAATGGGTTGTTTTTCAGGTACTTTTTTGCAAACTATAGTATAATGGTGTTATTTTGATGTTTGACACCAATTTGAATCGAAAAGTCCACTTTTAGTCTTCATCTACCCTGATTTATCTGGGGCATTTGCTGTGCAAAATCAAATGACCTGTGCAGCGAATAATTTGCTGCAGCAGGACTTTTCAACTTTTTTGAAAACTATACGAATGAAGATATTTCGCTTTGTAATTCTTTTTTCTTTTACGTTGGCGCTTACTTATGTGCTCAATAGTAAATTTGAGAATACTCCCTGGCAAAAAGTGAATCAAATGCCTGCCTTGGGGAAGTTTTTCAATCCTTTTGAGGGCTTTTGGCAAAACGCCGAGTCTAAAAAGGTAAGCGAGAAAGTTGACCTTCAAATACCTGGTTTGCACGACAAGGTAGAGGTAGTGATAGATGATCGGATGGTACCGCATATTTTTGCCCAAAACAACCATGACTTATATATGGCGCAAGGCTATATTACCGCACGGTTTCGTTTATGGCAGATGGAGTTTCAAACCTACGCTGCAGCAGGTAAATTGTCTGAAATATTGGGAGCAAAATACATCAACTACGATCGTTACCAACGCCGCATTGGTATGTTGTATGCTGCCGAAGTGGCAGTCAAAGAAATGATGGCAAACGAAACTTCTCGCGTGGTAGTAACTGCCTATAGTAAAGGCGTAAATGCCTACATCCAACAGTTAGAACCCAAAGACCTCCCCCTTGAGTATAAGCTGCTGAGCTATAAGCCCCAACCCTGGAGCCCACTTAAAACTGCTTTGCTGCTAAAATATATGTCCAAAACACTGACCATGCGTAGCCATGAATTGGAAATGACCAATGCATTGCAAAAACATGGCAAAGCAGTGATAGATGAGCTGTTTCCCAATTACCCACTTCGTCATGATCCCATCATTCCAGCAGGTACCAAATGGAATTTCAAAGAATTGAAAGTACCCAAACAACCCACCAAGTATGTACCTGAAGATTTACATAAACAATTGATAGAGAAACGATTGACTGAAAAACAAGCAGTAGGAGTTGGTAGTAACAATTGGGCCATTAGTGGCGATAGATCGGCCACCGGTTATCCTATACTTGCCAACGATCCTCACCTAAAGCTCAACTTGCCTTCTATTTGGTTTGAGGTACAATTGATAAACCCCAATGTAAATGTGTATGGAGTGAGCTTGCCAGGTACACCTTGTGTTGCGATTGGGTTTAATGAGCAGGCAAGCTGGGGAGTAACCAATACGGCGGCTGATGTGATTGATTTTTATCAGATCAATTTTAAGGATAGCACTTTACGTGAATATTATTACGACGATAAATGGAAGACTACTACCCTAAGAATAGATACAATTAAGGTAAAAAACAAACCTACAGTTTATGATTCTATCTATTTTACCCATTACGGGCCAGTAGTGCTTAAGCCAGGTGAAAAACATTTTTATGGTACCAGAGGGCTTACCCGCCCTGGCTTAGCCATGCGTTGGCTTGCCCACGACCCTTCCAACGAATTGCTGGCTTTTTATCAGCTCAACCGGGCAAAAAGTTACCGCGATTACACCAAAGCACTGGCTGGTTATGCTTGCCCTGCCCAAAATTTTGTGTTTGCCGATAACCAAAAAAACATTGCCATTACTTCCAAGGGAAAGTTTCCGGTGAGATGGGAAGAACAAGGTAAGTTTATTTTAGACGGGTCAAACCCTGACCATGAATGGCAAGGCTGGATTCCTAATAAGTATAATCCTACCATCAAAAACCCCGAAAGAGGTTTTGTAAGCTCTGCCAATCAGTTTCCGGTAGATACGCTTTACCCTTATTATCTACATTGGAGCTATGCCACTTATGAGCGAGGCATGCGAATTAATGAGCAGTTGGCACAAATGAAAAAAGCTACCCCCGATAGTCTGATTGCCTTGCAAAACGACAATTTGAACCTGAGAGCAAGAGACTTATTACCTGAAATGCTCAAGCATATAAATGTAGCCCAACAAAAAGGCTTGTATAAAGATGTTTTTGATAAAATCAAGGCTTGGGATTATCAGCAGGTAAGCAAGGCGGTAGGTCCTACGGTGTTTAGGTATTGGTGGAGGTTTTTGTATCGGGCTATTTGGGAAGACAATTTTCCTGCTGATAGCATGATGATTTACCCAAAGGCAGATAAGACCGGAGATTTAATTTTGCTCAATGACTCTATTCCTTCCCGGTGGTTTGACAATGTAAGAACTACTCAGGTAAAAGAAACGCTGGGCGATTTGGTAAACAGTAGCTTTAAACAAGCCGTAGACTCTTTGAAAAAATACTATGGAAACAAAGTGACGAACTGGACCTGGGCTAAAGAAAAAACAACGACACTTTTGCACCTTGCTCGTTTGAAACCTTTTAGCGTATTGAACCTGCCTACCAATGGAGGTGCCCGCATTGTAAATGCTACCACCGAAAGAACTGGCCCTTCATGGCGTATGGTAGTAGCCCTAGGCAAAAGACCTAAAGCTTATGGTATTTATCCAGGAGGACAGTCTGGTAATCCTGGAAGCTTTTATTATGATAATTTTATCAAAGATTGGCAAAATGGTAAACTTAAGCGCTTAATATATATGCAAAGCTACAAAGAGAGTGGCAAACGACTGAAAGTAAGAATGACCCTAAATAAATAGTTTTGAGCGATAGTGCTTGAGAGTTCTGTAAAATAAAGTTACCTTTAGGTAAGGTTTATCTGGCAAACAATTGGGTATTTGATTGACCCAAAAAGTGAATTGCAAGGTGAGGGTATAAGGTGTTTGGTCTTGAGGTAATATTAAGCAAAGGAATAGCGTTGAAGAAACATATAGTTTGTTTGTACCTTGGTATAGTGGTATATAAGACCTGCATTCACAAAGCAAAAAATTTGAAGAGATGAAAAAGTATCTTGTTTTTTTTTACATCAGCATGCTCATATCCTGCAGTTGTTTTGAGCTGCACGCCCAAAAACAGGTCACAGTAAAAGGTTTTATTGTAGATAAAAAAGGCAAGGCACTTCAGAATATAGACATTAGAGATTTTAACGGAAACCACATTACATTTACCGATTTCAAGGGGTATTTTCAGTTTTTATATGCCAACGAACTTGTCTTTGAGTTACCTTTTCAGGTAAAACAAGACGATAAACCTCCCTACACATTTAAGTATTCGGGCAAAGAATTGACCTTACAAATTACCAATAAAGGGTTGGTAGACATTACCGGAAGAAAAACTGCCATCATAAAGAAAGATACTACCAAAGCCACCGATACCAGCCAAAAAAAAACCTCTCCTGTGCCACTACCTGTGGTAACAAAGAAAATAGAAAAAGACGCTCCTTCTGTAGTAAAAATTAAAAAGCTATCGGCAGAGCTGGATAAAATCAATAGCGAACTTGAAGCCACCACCCGGCAGCTTACTGAGTTGAAAAAACTCAATGGGCAAAAAATTGATAGTTTGCAACAGTATGTCAAGTATCTTGTAAAAATGCTGGAAAGCAACAATGTAGAATATAAGAAAGTGGCATCGCTGGCGGGCAAAAAAACATTGTTGGAAAAAGACCTGGAGATTCGGATTCAAAAGATAAAAACCAATCTTGCCGAGAAAGAGCGAGATTTGGCAAGAGCCAAAAATGACCTGACCGAAGAGGAAACCCGCCGTGCTACCTGGGTTTTTAGTTTGGTTGCCCTGGCATTGATCATTATAGCTGCCCTGATGTACCAAAGCAGTAAACGTCAGAAAAAAGCCAACGTATTACTCAGTCAAAAAAATGATGAAATAAGCCAACAACGTGACGTGATAGAAATAGAACGACAAAAATCAGAGGGGTTGTTGCTCAATATATTGCCCAGGCAGGTAGCCGAAGAATACAAAACCAAAGGCAGGGTAGATATTAGAAACTACGAACGAGTGTCGGTGATGTTTACCGACTTCAAAGGTTTTACAAAAATCTCAGAAAAAATGCCCCCTGAAGAGGTTGTAGAAGAACTCAACTATTGCTTTTCTACGTTTGACGAAATTACTGACAAGTACCAAATCCAAAAGATAAAAACTATAGGAGATGCGTATATGTGTGCCGGGGGCATACCCGACCCTAACACTACCAACCCTGTAGACGTGGTACTTGCAGGACTTGAAATACAGTTCTTTATGAAACAACGACGTGAAGAGAAGCAAAAAGCTGGAGAAGATTATTGGCAGTGCCGTTTGGGGGTCAATACCGGAGATGCGCTGTCAGCAGTGATTGGTAAAAGTAAGTTTACGTATGATATCTGGAGCGATACCGTAAATACTGCCAGCCGCATGGAAAACAGCGGAGAGGTAGGCAAAGTAAATGTAGGTCAAAATACGTATGAGTTAATCAAAGAATTTTTTGAGTGCGAACATAGAGGGAAAGTAGCCGCCAAAGGCAAGGGAGAGTTAGATATGTATTTTGTATACAGGCTCAAGCCCGAATTAAGTGCTGATGAAACTGGGGTGGTTCCTAATGCCAACTATGATAAACTCAGAGAAGAAAAGTTTTTAAGCATCACTGCAGTGACCAAAAGTTAACCAAATGCATCATAGAAAAGCATCAACCAAGCCTTGTTTTGCCGCCAAAACAAGGCTTGATTTTAGGGAGCAAACAAGAAATAACGAACCCATTTTGCAGCTGCGCTTTTGTCCCGAGACTTTGTTACTCTTTGCAGCCATAGCTCTACTATGACTTTAAAAAGTGCCGTGTCTCAGAATAAAATAGCTATCAAAGAACCGGTATCCTATTTTTTAATTGCTCTCTTATGAAAGAGCTACCCTGTGGTGCTCTATACTGACGTAGGCGTATACTCAGAGGCAAGCATAGAGAACAAAATCAGAGAGTGGTGCCCTGTTTCTTTTTTTACATGCTCTCTCAATATCCCTTCTTTTTTAAACCCTTCAACTTCATACAGATGAATGGCGCGTTGGTTGCCTTCTAGTGCATCTAACCAAAACTTATGGTATTTGAGCTCCTCGAAGCAATATTTTTTGAGCAATTGGATGGTTTCGTGACCAAAACCCTGCCCTTTTTTATTGATGACAATGCGGCGACATTCCAAGACTTGATTGGGATTAGACAACCCCGCAAGAATAGCAAAGCCGAGCAACTCATTGTCTTTTGCATGCCAAATAGAAACATGAAGCTCGTCTTCATTGTTTATTACTTGCCCATGCCGTTGGTAAGAGTAAGGAGTCAGGTAAGGTTTATTGTCACTATGAGTTTCCATGCTCATAATTTTATACACATCGTTTTTTTGAGTCGAAACCAACTTTAATCTTTCTGACTCAATTAATATTTCTGGATTGGCAAAATTTGAAGTCATTAATTATTCGATATATAGGTAAGTGTTGAATAAATGTCACATAATACCTCAAGCTTATACCGTCAAAACATCAAAAGCTTGAGTGTAAGCAATCTGTAAAAACACAGTGCTGCAATGGCAATTTATTTCTGTAGGATTGCTTATGTCAATACTCCGCAGTGATTTTAGCCAAAGTTGATTACTGATTAACTTCGTTGAGCTCGCCGTAGCAGAGCTACAGGCTCGGTTTACAGAGTTTAATAAGGTAAACATTTACTCGAATCAGCTACGGACTATGGACTAAATACTATGGACTATTGTTATGTAATAATAATAAATATTTGACTAGCTTAAAATGATTAGACTAAAAAAGTACTATTGCGCGGGGTGCGCTAACAAAAAAGTTTTATAAAGTGCTTGCAGCTGAGTGTCTATGTTACACAACACGCTCAAATTTGCCTCAAAAGCATCTAAGCTGGTTCGTAATTGTTGATGCTCATAAAAAGCTATAGAGCGTACAATGCGAGATAGAGCTTGGGTATGTTCTTTGTGTAGTTGCTGAAACTCATACATCTGGCTTACATTATAAAGAATATCAGGTGGCCAGTGTTGAGGCATTTGTAAGTAACGGGAAGTGTTCCAGGCAGTGTATTTTAAGTATACAGGGGCAAACCTAAGTTTAGAAATAGATAAGACAGAATCTTTAAGGTGTTGACGGATTTTATGGAGTAATTGGTTATTTTTGGGTTGGCTGGTGTTGAGCAAGCTTTGGTTTTGTTTCACCTCTGCAATAATATCTTTAAATATCACCTGGGCTTTGCTGTTATGTTGGTAGGTGTCCCAAATATTATTCAATCGAATGGCCAAAAATATAGCTGCCATAAAAAGCACGAAATATATCAAAGTAGATAGTAATGGTATTTTGTTCATTGCTTAATCTTTGTTATGGGGTACTTGCTGCCTTTATTTGCCAAAACCGTTTCCCTCTTTTATTTGTCATTGAATGCCCTAAGTTACCACTTTTCATAAAAATACCATTTTTTTTAGACTCCTCTTTGTGTTTTTCTTGTTGAGGTTGGTGTCCCGGAACGAAATTATACCCTGCCCGTTATCTGAAGGCAAAATTTGAAGAGAGTTCAAACTAAAAGCCTTATTTTTGTGTTTTCATAATTAATACAAAATATTAAGTGGATAAAATATGAAACAAGCAACTCCAAAATATACTACTATATACACAGAGTCAAATCCAAACCCTAATTCTCTGAAATATGTCATCAACTATATGTTGGTGCCCGATGGTACTACGTTTGACTTCCCAGATGCCGAAACTGCCCAACAGTCGCCATTGGCAGCCGAGCTATTCAGTAAGTTTAGCTATGTAGACCGGGTGTTTATGATGAGCAACTTTGTAACAGTAACCAAAAAAGAGGAGGCTGATTGGCATGACGTTGCGGGTGAGATAAAAGAGTTTTTGCAGGGCTACCTTGAAGAGCAAAGACCTTTATTGACTCAAAATATTCAGGATGAGTACGACAAAGAGTTGAATAAAGATGAACCCGAAATAGACCGTAAAATCAAAGGCATTCTTGAAGAATATGTGCGTCCGGCGGTAGAGTCTGATGGAGGAGCCATTAACTTTCACTCTTATGAAAATGGGACTGTAAAAGTACTTTTGCAGGGCTCTTGCAGCGGCTGTCCTTCTTCTATGGTTACTCTTAAGTCAGGCATCGAAAACTTGCTTAAGCGTATGTTGCCCGAAGATGTAAAAGAGGTAGTAGCAGAAGGCGTGTAAAACTACAAAACTCACCCATTGAACTTCGTCTTTGATTGTTGCACTTCTTCAAAAAACAGAGACTACCTTCTTTGGGGTTACTTTATTTTTTTACTAAAGGGAGGACAAGAAGTTGTCGCTCCCTTTTTATTTGGTAAAATTTTGATAGTCAATAGTTTCGTTTGTACCTTTAAACCTGGCTGTTTATTCAATTACTCAAAAAAATTAGCAACTTGGGTTGGCAATCCTACATAAAAGAGTTTGGTACTTATCTCAAACTGGAAAGAAGCTTGTCAGAAAACTCGCTGGAAGCTTATTTACACGATATTCAAAAGTTCAGCGATTATCTGGAGATGGCAGGTCTAAGTATGCTTCCTGCCGAGGTAAAAGCAGACCATATCAAAAAGTTTTTGTCATACCTTGCCAAGTTGGGCATTGCAGCTAGTTCGCAAGCGAGAATACTATCAGGAATCAAAGCCTTTTACAAATACCTGATGCTTGAAGAAACGATAGAGCGTGACCCTAGTGTAAATGTACATACCCCCCGAATTGACCGAAAAATACCCGACGTATTGAGCCTGCAAGAAATAGAAGATTTATTAGCAGTAATAGATTTGTCTACGCCAGAAGGTGCCCGCAATCGGGCAATGATTGAGGTGTTGTATAGTTCGGGCTTGAGGGTAACAGAGTTGATAGAACTTAAAATTAGTAACCTGTACTTGGATATAGGTTTTTTGAGAATTATAGGTAAAGCCAACAAAGAGCGTTTTGTTCCTATTGGTCGGGAAGCAGCCCGTTACTTGACCAGCTACATAGAAAATGTACGCAGCAATGTACCTGTAAAACCCAACAACGAAGATTTTGTGTTTTTAAATCGCCGAGGTACCAAAATATCCAGAGTAATGGTATTTATGATCATCAAAGATATAGCGCTCCTTGCCGGCATCAAAAAAAACATCAGCCCACATACCTTCCGTCACTCTTTTGCTACCCACCTTATACTAGGCGGAGCCAACATCAAAGCTGTACAAGAAATGTTGGGGCACGAAAATATTACCACTACCGAAATATACAAGCGTTTAGACCAGGACATTTTGCGTCAGACCTTGCTCGAATTTCATCCCAGAAGCTAAAAACTATTACTTTCTCTAAAATATCATTTGTTTTTAGAACTATTTTACCATCCAAAACGGTTACAATCATTTGAGTAGATTTACTTATACACTAATAACAAATGGTATGTCAAACACTACACTAAAACCAAAAGATGAAGCCCCCCTGCTTTTGGGGCGGCAGAAAATGCTGGCTTGGTCAATTCTTATTTTGCTTGCCATAGTATGGGGCAGTTCTTTTATCTTGATGAAAAAAGGCTTGTTGGTCTATCCACCCCTACAGGTAGCGGCGTTGAGGGTAGGTTTTGCCTTTATTTTTTTGGTAGGTTTAGCAGTGGTTCGTTTCCGAAAAGTGCCCAAAAATAAATGGAAAGCTTTGTTTGTATCAGGGTTGGTAGGTGTTTTTATTCCTGCCTTTTTGTTTCCATTGGCACAAACCCACGTAGACAGTGCCATTACTGGAGTGTTAAATGCGCTCACTCCTATGTCAGCCCTGGTTTTGGGTGTAGTTATTTTTCGCCAAAAAACTGTCAGAACAAAAGTAGTAGGTATTTTGATAGGTTTTGTAGGAATCATCTGCTTGATCTTTACAAATGCCAATGGAGGGGCGAGTTTCAATGCTTATGCTTTGTTTGCCATTGCAGCCACTGTGTGTTATGGGTTCAACCTCAACTATATCAAGCACTACCTCCATGACATGAAGTCGTTGGATATATCAGTGTTTTCTATCAGCCTGGTAGGACCATTTGCTTTAGTATATTTATTTGCTTCTGACTTTGCCACCATTTATGCCCACAAAGAGGGAAGTGTTTTGGCTTTGGTATATATTGCTATATTAGGCATAGCAGGTACTGCTATAGCGCTGGTTTTATTCAACAGACTGTTGCAAATGACCAACCCTATTTTTGCCAGTTCAGTGACCTATTTGATTCCATTGGTGGCTATTATTTTGGGGGTATTAGACAAAGAGGAGATACTGCCTAGTCATTACATAGGTATGACAATTACTATTCTGGGGGTGTGGCTTGTCAACCGAAAATAAAGTTAAAATGCCTCAGTAACCGTCATATACACTGCCTGGCTGTCACGTCCTCGTCCATAATCTATACGAAAATTCATGTTTTCTTGCTTGTTGACCATAAACCTAAGCCCTATACCATAAGAATACTTGGCTTTGCTCCATGAGAAATCACTGGTTTGATCAAAAACATCGCCTATGCCAGCAAAGCCCACCATACCTAAACGCCAGAATAAATGACGGCGGTATTCTATTTGGGTGCCTACAAAGTTTTTATCCCGAAAACGGTTCATGGCATAACTTCTCAGAATTTTTTCGCCTCCGGCAAAAGCCATAAAAAGAAACGAGGGATCACCTGAGTTAAGATTAGCTACAGTATTGGTAGCCAATACTTGTTTGTTGCCAAGGTCAAAATACTTATTAAAAGTAAAATTAACATTAGAATAGTTGAAAGTACTGCCAAGTTTGGAGTTGTAGTTGTATTTTGAGAATTCCAACAAAAAACCTTTAGTAGCATTGACTACATTGTCGCGTTTGTCGATGGTAAAAATGAGCCCAAGCCCTGAGTTAAGTCCTCCAGAAATACCTGGTACATTGTCTAATACCTCAGACGTTGAGTTTTCAAAATTGATATTGTAAGTATTGGCATAGCGGTATTCTAAACCAAGAAAAACGTTGGGTGCAAGCTTTTTTGCCAGAGATGTGTTAAAAATAAGCGTGTTGTGTACATACGATAACTCATTGTATTGTTTGGTGTTATTGCCTACCCCATAAAACAAATCAGGGTATACTTTAAACCTGAAAAAACCTTTGGATATATATGATTCATTGGGTAAAAATATATTCCACCCAGCTTGAATGTCTACCTGGTTGTTGAGTGTGTACTCAAAAATAGCCTGGGCATACGATAAACGTGTTTCTTTATTTGTGTTGTTTTTTGTACCTAGGCGAAAATAATAAATACCCAGTCCTCCAAAAATCAATTCTGTATCTGGTTTATAAAAAATGAAAGGAGAAGCTAAAAAGCCATTTTTCTTTTTTTCTTTTTTCTTGAGAGGTTTATAGGGGGGGACTAAAGCCTGCGTGTATACGCGCCCAACCCTTGATGAAGAGTCAGCAGGGGTAGACAGTGTATCTTGGGCAAGACCTACTTGTATAGTAAGTAAGATTGCAGTAATTGTATGAAGCGTTTTTCTGATAATACCCATAGGGCAGTTAAATTCTAAGGATTATACCATCTCATCAATATTAAAAATACCAAGCGTTTTGTGGCTATATGCTTACTATCTTGACCAGTATAATGGCATAAGAATATGTATTGTATATATTAACCTACGATACTAACGTAAATTAAGGGGCAAAATTAGCAGAAAAGTTAACGCTTTTATGCTTTTTCCTTTGCTTTTGTTACTGACGACAAGAAAGAAAGTAAAACATACATTAATAAAATAAACGGAATCGCTAAAAACTTAAATAGTACAAAAAGTAATACTGACAAAAACATAAATGTATACCGGATTTTATTATCAGTCCAGCCAAAGTTTTTGAACTTAAGCGAAAACAGTGGTAACTCTGCTACCAACAAAAAAGACAAGGAAATTGTTATAGCAAACAAAGTAACAGGTTGTTCAATAAAGGTTTTGTAAGCTGGTTGTTGGTGAATGATGAGTGGCAAAGAACCTACAAATAAAGCAGCCGAAGGCGTAGGAAGACCTATAAATGAATCGGTTTGGCGGGTATCTATATTGAATTTGGCCAACCGCAATGCCGAAAAAACAGTCAATAAAAACCCCCCATAAGCGGCCCATTTTGGCTCATTTTGGGCAAGCAATTGAAACAACACCATTCCTGGCAATACGCCAAAAGTGACCATGTCAGCGAGCGAATCAAGTTGTTTGCCTATGTCAGAATATGCCCGTAGCAAGCGTGCCGCCAATCCATCGGCAAAGTCAAATACCATTCCTGCCAATATAAAGTAGACTGCCTCGGTGAGCTTGCCCTGACTGGCAGCTACTATACCTACACAACCACAAAGCACGTTGCCACAGGTAATCATATTAGGAATATGTTGTTTCATAGCTTATCAAGTATTTCTTTTTTCTTCTGGTTGAGCGTGATTTTTAGGCACCAGTACCCAGCGCAAAAACAATATAAATAGCAATGGTGCAGACCCAAAACCGCCAATTACCAGAGGTTGAAACCACAGTTGCCAAAAGTCGTTGACTTTGACGATCTGGGGTTTTTGGGGTAAGTACAATAGGTTGAGTGAGCCTCCCTTTGGAATGAGGGTGGTATCGGTTTTGCCCAAAGCAGCAGTATGTATGATGGTATCTTTCTTTGCTGTTATATATTGTATTACAGGACGGTATACCTTGCGTTGTTTTTTGTAGGCAATAATTCTCCCTTGTGTTTTGACTGCTTTATTTACAAATTGCTTTTGTGTGAAATAAAAAAATGCAGCCGCTGACCACGAAAAGACGGCAAATATGGCTAATATGACTATTGTCCAAAAAAAAGGAGGTCGTTTCTTTTTCATTTTCTAAATGACAGGTTAGCCAATGTTTTGAAGATTTACAAAAGGGTTAAATTGTTTTTCATACCCTATGGTTGTTTCAGGACCATGCCCGGTATATACTGTTACATCATCATCTAATGCATACATTTTAGTGCGAATACTATTGACTAGATCTTCGTGACTGCAACCAGGGAAATCGGTGCGCCCAACGCTGCCTTTAAATAACACATCACCATTGATCACAAATTTTTGATCACGATTCAAAAAAGCAATATGTCCGGGAGCATGTCCAGGTACAAATAAAATTTCCAGGCTGGAGTTACCAAATGCAATGGTGTCTTCTTCGCTCACAAAAACATCTGGAGTAGACTCAATAAATGGCTTGATTTGATAAATCTCAGAAGCTGTTTTTGCTGCTTGTAAAGTAGGTACATCTAACCGATGCATGTGTAACTTTACATTGTATTTATCTTTGATAAACTGATTGCCAAATACGTGGTCTATATGGCAGTGGGTGTTCAATAATTTGACTACTTTCAGTTCATTTTGTTCAATAAAATCAGTCAATACTTTGTGTTCGCTCGACGAGTTGCAACCAGGGTCTATGATTACAGCCTCTTTGGTTTTGTCATATAGTACAAAAGTGTTTTCCTGAAAAGGATTGAAAGTGAATTTTTGAATCTGAATCATAAGTCTTAATGTTTTTTACAAATATGAGCGCAAGTTAATATAAATTTGGAGAAGTTAATGTGCATAGCCCGATCCTGTATTGATTGCTAGTATTGGCGTAATATAACGATTGAATTGTTTGGTAGGAATGGATTTTGGGTAAACTCATCAAGGGTTTATAGTTCGATAGCTTGTTAGAAATACCTTTTAACCCCCGTAAAAACCCCTAATTTTGAGGGCTACCTGAAGAATATATAAATAAATAATTTAATTTGGCTAACGTAAGTGCTTCAATGAACGAACAGGTGCTTACTCTTCATATTTATAAATTCAATTACTATATATCTTTCAATGAAAATACAAATCATCAACAGCAAAGGGCACTGGTTTAATGGCTGGTTTTTGAACGCGAATTCTTTACAAACAGCCGTAGATACTTTGAGTAAAGCAGGTATTAGAATTGCAGTAGAAGAGGTAGAAAATGTAACTCAATTAGAACAGGTATTGAAAAATATTCCTCCCGATACTTTAGTTTGGGGTAATGCTTACTATGTAAATGCATCAGAAGGGCAAGTAGTGTGGCTCAATGACTATTTACAAGCAAGAGGTTTACCTTTTCTGGGAGCTGGTGCTACTACTTTAAAGCAGGTATTGAAAAAGGATGTGTGTCAGACTATTTTAGCAAAAGAAGGGTTGCCTGTACCCCCCTACTTGGTCATTGCCCAAGAGAAAAAGTCCTTTGTAGAACAGGTGATTCGAGATGTTGACATTGATTTTCCATGGGTACTCAAACCTACCTCCGAATCAGGTAGTGTAGGGGTGACAATGGCATACAATTTAGATGAAGCGGCGCAAAAAGCAAGACAAATTTTGCAAGACTACCCCCTTAGCAAGGTAATAGTGGAAGCATTTTTACCTGGTAAGGAAATTACGTGTGGTTTTTTGCAGTTAGCAGATGAAATGCTACTCCTGCCTACTTACTATGAGTTAGCACTTATCTTAGACCGCGACACACGTTTACAAGCGTGGGATAGTGGAGGTAAAGAGCAATTGATTTTAACGGATGACACAATACGGGCACAACTAAAAGGTCAAATGCCCAGACTAGTCGAAGCACTGGATATACAAGATATAAGTCGGGTAGATGGCCGGATAGATAGCCAAGGAATGATGCGTTATTTTGATATAAATGGTTTGCCTGGTTTATCGTTTCCACGCAGCATTACTGTCAAACAATGCTGTGCTTGTTTTCCAATGTATGCTCCACAAGAAGTGTACGAAGCATTACTCAATACCATTGTCCATAATGCATTACTGCGTTACAATATGGAGGTTCCATTACATTTACAAAAACACAATTTGTTTACATTGAAAAGTAATATAGTTATCAAAAATAAAGTACCTAGCAGAAGCAATATATTGAGTTTTTAGCTTTGTATTTACTTTATTAGGAATGGTGTAAAAATAAATTTCTATAGTAACGCTAAAATATTTTGTTGCTAGACGCGGCACGGCAATATCCAATGGATATTGAGCGAGCTTGAGGGATGGTCGGCTAATAGCAGCGCTATTCGGCTATTTTTTAACAAAGTATAGCCTCAAAAGATGAGATTAAGAATGCGTATTTATTTTGGTACCATTCCTTAGAGTTTAAGATGAAAAAATGAGAAAACTTCAAGTTAATTAATCGTATCATGTCTCCTGAAATAATTGAAATACCCGAACGAACACTTGTAGGAATACATACAGAAATGTCGCTAACAGACAACAAAACACGACTACTTTGGCAACAGTTTATGCCACGACGTCACGAAATACAGCATAGGGTAGGGCAAAGTTTTTATTCTATGCAAGTATATGCACCAGGGTTTTCTATGCAAAACTTTACTCCACACACTGTGTTTACCAAATGGGCAGCGATAGAAGTAAGTAACTTTGAAAACATACCCAAAGGCATGCACGCATTTACTTTGCCTGAAGGCAAATACGCTGTTTTTATTCATAAAGGACCTGCCAGTGCTTTTAAGCCTACTTTTGATTATATTTTTAGCGAGTGGTTGCCCAAATCTGCGTATATGCTTGATCAACGTCCTCATTTTGAGCTATTGCCCGAAGGCTACATACCCACTGACCCCAACGCAGAAGAAGAGGTATGGATACCGATAAAATAACCCATTAGAACATAAAGGAATATTTTGTAAGCCCCAGGTTGGAAAAAAAACTCAGCCTGGGTCAAAAAAAACGATTTGTATAAATGAATAGGCTTATTTTGGGTGTTTGGTAGTGTTGAGCACTTGTACATCAGATACAAAACATGCCCCCGAAAAATAGTGCAGTACCTCATCTAAATACTCTAATACTTTAGTGGCTTGTGCTGCTGTACAAACGGTAAAAATGTAGGTGTTCTCAAATACTTTAGCCTTACAATTATGGTCTAGTACCCCATTGGCACCTTTGCCCGAAATGTTGCCTACCACAGTATACCCTGGCACACCTATTTCTTCTAACTGATAAATGACGTTGTCTAATTTGACCGCTTCGATTAGAATTTCTATTTTTTTTCTTTGTTCAAACTTCATCGTATTTGATTTTTAAATGATGTGTATTAAATAAAAATATAGTGGGATGCCCACTATCACATTGAATGGAAACACGATACCCAATGACACTGGGATGGTAAAAGCCGGATTAGATTCTGGGATTGCCAGGCGCATAGCAGCAGGTACAGCTATATAAGATGCACTGGCCACCAATATAGTAAACAGAAGGGCGTCGCCTTCGCTAAGAAATAGCAGATGGTTGGACACAAAAACAGCTATTGTAGCATTGAACACTGGCAGTAGTATGCTGAACCCAATGAGAAAGCCTGCCGAACCTTTGAGTGATTTTAGGCGACTGGCAGCTACAATGCCATTGTCAAGTAAGTAAAAAGTCAGGATGCCTTTAAAAATTGCATCGAAAGGTTTAAAAGCTTTCCAGCCTGCATCTCCGGTAATAATGCCAATGATAAGTGCGCCTACCAATAATAGCACTGAACCATTGAAAAAAGCATCATTCAATATTTTACCCCATTTTGGACGTTGGTATACGCCCTTGTTGTTGCCGTTGAGAGTAGCTTCTTTGCTTTTGAATACTTGAAACAGAATGACACCAATAATAATGGCAGGTGATTCCATCAACGCCATGCCTGCAACCATATAACCTCCATACGAAATTTTTGCTGACTCTAAAAAAGCAATCCCTGTAATAAAAGTAACGGCACTGATAGAACCAAAAGTAGCCGCAATAGCAGCAGCGTTGGCAGTATCAAACTTGCGTTTGAGAATAAAAAAAGCATACAAGGGCACAATAGAAGCCATCAAAAAGCAGGTACCTAAAATTCCGACTATATTCCACGAAAAACCATTGTGGTGGAGTTCATATCCTCCGTGAAACCCTATGTCGAGTAATAAATAAAGAGAGAAAAACTTAGAAAGCGCTTTAGGTATTTCAAGGTCAGATTTTACCCAAACTGCTACCATTCCTAAAAAAAAGAAAAGCACAGGTGGCGATAATATATTGGCAATGGCTAAATGAATGTCCATGATTTTTTTCAGTTTAAGTGTGAAAGTTTATCAGTAGGCTGGTTGGGGTAATGTTTGCCTGAATCCAGCAAGATAAGGTGGTGGTACAGACAAGCGCCTGTACAAAAAGATAGATAAATGCTCAATTGATAGGAGCATTCGTGAGGAGCAATAATTAGTTAGTTACAATGGATTTTGAGGGAGCAATATCGTAGAAATAAGGCGATTTTTTGACCTTTTTTATAGTGGTGATAGGCATTTTGTCCTGTGTTG
The DNA here is from genome assembly GCF_947493425.1 of uncultured Microscilla sp. GTDB lineage: Bacteria > Bacteroidota > Bacteroidia > Cytophagales > Microscillaceae > Microscilla. Next base: position 35,358 of record NZ_CANLRP010000012.1, read on the forward strand.
AGCGCGCAAAAAGGAACAGGGATGGACTGGCTGTCTGGCAAACAATATGTACTTATAAAGTCATCATTATTACCTCCTCCACTGTGTTTCTTTGTGTCCCCTTCTTTAATTATTTTGTTGCCTTTCTGACGCTTTTCTTCCAGTTCTCTTTCCTCAATGTTATCTAAAGTCTCTGACCAGAGGCAAGGGGCGCTATTCAGAATAGGAAATAAGGTGAAAATGAGCCCTAGTATGCATGATATGTACATTTTATGGGACATGAGTGCGTAATTTTGAGCCACACACAAAAGATAAAATCATAGTTGACAACCTTATATGTGGCTATAATTGTAGTACCAGTATACCTACACTCGTGCGTATAGATACAGAGTACTGTAAATAAAAAAAGAAAAATACAAAGGTTTGGGGTAGGCCCGGTACCAGGCTATGAAACAGAGGAAGAGTTAGCAATGTACCTTAAAAGAACAGTACAATAAGAACAGAGAAAGGGAAGGGGAGTGTTGAGCAATGGTGGTGCAAGCAGGGAGTTTGCAGGTGTTGAGCCTTGGTATACCAATCTGAAGAGTAGGTTCAAAAAATATAGCAGAGTGATTATCACCAGAGCCAGCCCCTAAAGTTTTAACTTGAGCCTTATTGTGTGCAAGTTGTTCTTTTAGCTTTTCTTCCAGCTCACGTTTTACAATATTGTCTGTGTCTTTTGGCAGCAATGGGTGCAACTCGCTGAATAAAGAGGCAGTGATGAGTATAAACCCAAAAAGTGACAATATGTGTCTTTTCCTAAGCATTAATACAAAGGAACAAGTTTTAATGAGCAACTAAAAGTAGATTAGTCACGGTATTTTGTGATTATAGCTTGCTATAAATGTGACTTAAATCACATTTTGTTTTTAAGCATACAAAGCAAATATGCTTGTCAATATATGGTGAGTGGCCAGAGAAAATCGCGAGATGATAAAGTAAAGTGGAGGTGGCTAAAAAATAAAATGCCTTGGTGTTTTTTGAAAAATACAAAAAAGGGCAATCACTTAGGGAGCAATTAAAAAAGGCTCTTATTAAGCATCTTGCGGATACATTTTAGGAGTGTACGAAGTTTTTAAAATCTCTGATATACAGGTATTTATGTATAAATTAAAGTGATAAGTGTAGGGGCAATCCCTTGCTGTAATGCAATGGAAGTTCGCGATTAATCGGAATGGTTGCCCTAGTGAAGAGCAAACATGGTTATACAATAACCCCTCAGCCCAATTCTTTATAAGAGCCTTGAACTTTTATTTAGACTTGCCCCAGTCTCTTTGTTCATTGATAGCTTCTTTGGCACGAAAAGCTTTTTCTAAATCTACTTCAAAGTGATTGGCAAGGTCAAATATGTACCCCAAGACATCAGCAAATTCTTCTTCTAATGCTTGTTTTGTAGAGGAGGGTTTTTGGTGTGCTTTGGCTTCTTCCTGATACAAACCACGTTGGTTACGAATGGCTTTGGCAAGCTCGCCTACTTCTTCTGAAAAAAGCAGGAATGTTTCTAGTGGATTATTTTTGTTCCAACCGCGTTCTGTACATACTGCATCCATGTATTGTTGCAAATCGGCCAGGGTTGGTTTGTCTTTCAGGTGAGCCATAGTTTTTAGTAAGTATCTAATAAGTGAGGTAAAAAGGCTAAAGCTAAAAATGATGCTACTAAACATAATAGAGCATCATTTTTTATATTTTCGGTTTGGCTACGCCTCTACACCTTGTTGAACGTCTTCGATAGACTCAACCAAAACAACTACTTTGTTGTTGAGTACTTCTACTACACCACCGTCAATGCTAAAGTTTTGGTCTTTACCACCTGCTTTCAAACGCATGTGACCTTTTTTTAGCAAACTGATCATGGCTGCGTGTTGGTCTAGTACTTCAAACTCTCCACTATTTCCTGGAAAAGTAATAGCTTGTGCTTCTCCTTCAAAAGCAGTTTTGTCAGGAGTGATGATTTTTACTTGCATAATTTGACTTTTTTAGAATAAAGGGAGGTGAGACTCCTGGTGATCAAATGTGCTTTGAAAAATAATGAAGGGTGCTCATACAAGCACCCTTGTAATATGAATATAAGAATGATTATGAACGCTCGGCGGCTTCTTTAAGCATTTGTTCGCCCGCTTCAATGGCTTCTTCGATAGTACCTTTCAAGTTGAACGCAGGTTCTGGGTACTTCAACAAAGAATCATCATCAAGTAACCTCTTAAATCCGTTGATAGTATCTTTAATGTCTACCAATGCACCAGTCAAGCCGGTAAATTGCTCGGCAACGTGGAAAGGCTGAGACAAGAAACGTTGGATACGACGAGCCTTGTTTACTACCTTACGGTCATCGTCAGAAAGTTCGTCCAAACCAAGAATCGCAATGATATCCTGAAGTTCGTTGTAACGTTGTAGAGTTTCTTTTACTCGCTGAGCAATGTTGTAGTGCTCTTCACCCAAAATGTCAGCAGTTAAGATACGGGAAGTAGAATCCAATGGGTCTACCGCAGGGTAAATACCCAAAGAAGCTAATTTACGAGAAAGTACCGTAGTTGCATCCAAGTGAGCAAATGTAGTTGCAGGAGCAGGGTCAGTCAAGTCATCCGCAGGTACATAAATCGCCTGTACAGAAGTAATAGAACCACGTTTGGTAGAAGTAATACGTTCCTGCATTGCTCCCATCTCAGTGGCAAGTGTTGGTTGGTAACCTACCGCAGAAGGCATACGACCTAAAAGAGCCGATACCTCAGAACCAGCCTGAGTAAAGCGGAAAATGTTATCAATAAAGAAAAGAATGTCGTTTCCTTTGCCTGTACCATCACCATCACGGAAGTACTCAGCAATACTCAACCCTGAAAGTGCCACACGAGCACGCGCCCCGGGAGGTTCGTTCATTTGACCAAACACGAAAGTTGCTTTTGATTCTTTCAACTTCTCGCGGTCAATTTTGTCTAAAGGCCAACCACCTTCGTGCAATGCCTTTTCAAATTCTTCGCCGTAGTTTACAATTCCTGATTCGATCATTTCACGAAGCAAATCGTTCCCTTCACGAGTACGCTCACCTACACCAGCAAATACAGAAACTCCTGCATAAGCTTTTGCAATGTTGTTGATCAATTCCTGAATTAATACGGTTTTACCTACACCAGCACCACCAAACAAACCAATTTTACCTCCTTTGGCATAAGGTTCGAGTAAGTCAATTACTTTAATACCTGTAAAAAGTACCTCAGTTTCAGTAGTCAACTGATCAAATGGAGGAGCAGAACGGTGGATAGACACGCGACGATCAGTTTTGGGGTTTTCAATACCGTCAATGGCTTCACCTACCACATTAAACAATCTGCCTTTGATTCCATCGCCAGTAGGCATAGAAATAGGACCTTCTTTGTCAGTTACATCCATTCCTCTTTGTAAGCCCTCAGTACCTTCCATCGCAATGGTACGGACGGTGTCTTCACCAAGGTGTTGCTGACATTCCAAAATCACTACCTGTCCATTTTCTTTGGTTACTTCAAGGGCATTCAATATTTTAGGTAGATGACTCTTTTCATCTGTAAAACTAACGTCTACTACGGGACCGATTACTTGCGTAATTTTACCAACGTTTGCCATTGATTTTTATTTATAAGGTTAAAATTACAATCTAACTAAAAGTTTGAGATAATATATATAGACACAAAACTAATGGATAAAGCTAGTTTTACCAATAGCTATCGGCTTTGTTATATTAATTCAGCCGCAAACTTATAAAAAATAACGTTTCTAAGGTAGATTTTTTGAGCAAATTACCTGCAATACCGTCATTATTATAAAAAAATCTTTAGAAGTGCATACTATCCTACTTGCTTCACCCGTTGCAACACCCTGTTTTGAGCGAATGAGCCTTGGTTTTTGACCTAAAAAAGAGTTTGGGCTAAAAATCAACAACTTGACCTTTCATTAGTTAATTTGTATGATGCCTTGATTGCTTCACAATAAAATTGAAAATTGCGGACATTATTTCTCATCACCCACAATACTATTATATACACCAATGACTAAACTACTCGCTTTTTTAAGCATTGCACTGTTTATGTTCACTGCTTGTAATGTGACCAAATCTGACCAACAAACCCAAAATGATACTACATCGGTAGATAGAATAAGTAAAGTGTTTGATTTGCAAGGACACCGGGGTGCTCGTGGGTTTTACCCCGAAAACACGCTCCCTGCATTTTTAGAAGCAGTAAACCGTGGAGTGCGCACTATAGAATTAGACGTAGTAGTAAGCGCCGATAGTCAGTTGGTAGTATCACACGAGCCTTTTTTAAATCACACCATCTGTTTAGATACTGCGGGCAAAGCTATAGCTGAAGCAGATGAAAAGAAATGGAACATTTACCAAATGACTATGGCACAGGTACGTAAGTGTGATTGTGGTAGTTTGGGCAACCCTAACTTTAAAGAGCAGAAGAAACGCAAAGTATCTAAACCCGCCTTGTCAATTGCTATTCGGGCTATAGAGGCCTACGTACATAGCCGTGGGATACGTAATGTATATTATAATATAGAAACCAAGTCACGCCCCGAATGGGATAGCACCTATCACCCTGTCCCCACAGTGTTTGCCCGTTTGTTGTTCAAAGAGTTGAGTAAATTGAACGTTTTACACCGTACCTTTATTCAATCATTTGATGTGCGTACCCTGCAGGCGTTTAAAAAATTGAACCCTCAATCAAAGCTGGTACTATTGGTAAGTAATAAGTTAAGCTTTGAAGAAAACCTGCAAAAGTTAGGGTTTGCACCAGCAGTGTATAGCCCCCATTATCAATTGGTCACTCCTCAACTAATTGCTCAAGCACACACCCGGCAAATTCAGGTAATTCCCTGGACTGTGAATACCCAAGAAGCCGCAGATACACTTAAAAAAATGGGAGTGGACGGTTTGATCACCGACTATCCGGGGCAAATCAAATAAGCAGATAATTTCCTTCAACAAGCTCTTCTCTATTAAGAAAGACATCACATCACTGTAGTTTTTATAAACACTTGTGGCAGTATTCTGTATTGAAACAGCAAGCACCCCAAGAGGTCATTAACAAACATATACACCCGAAAAAGGGGATGTTTACTTGAATTTTGATAAATTTAGGTAAATACAGACGTATGTACCAAGACAAAATTAAATATACCTAATATGCAAGTATAACTGTCATATTATGAGAGAGTTATCTTTGCTTGTAGCTTATAGCTGATTGCTTGCTGCTACTTAGGGGCAAAACATCTATATTTAAGCCATCATTATACGAACTATTCGTTTTAATAAGTTCATTGTAGGTTGCTTTATCAGGAGAGGCAACACTATTTGGCAGGTATTGGTTTATGCTCTGATTATTGCCTGTATGCAATAAGTGCAATTTCGATAAGAATTATAAAACTATGAGACTTCTGTTTACTATCACCCTTGCCTTTATGTTTGGTTATGGCAACTCGCAAGCCCAAAACACAAAAACAGATAGTTTGGAAAATCTATTGTCTATTACCACCGACACTGTTCAGCAAATCGCTATTTTAGACGCGCTTACCTGGGAGTTTCGTAATTCAGACCTGAAAAAATCGTTAGACTATGGTTTACGTAATATAGCTTTGATTCAGCAGTCCAGGTACCCCGAAAAGCTGCCAGATACCTATGGTTATGTAGGCATTATTTACCGCAACCTGGGCGATTACTCGCAGTCAATGGCATACCACTATAAAGCACTAAAACTGGCAAAACGTTATAAGATAGTGAGTCGGGAAGCTTATTCTTATAACAATATAGGAGACGTACTTCAGCGGCAAAACCATTTTTCGGATGCAATTACTAACATACAAAAGGCCATTGATTTATTTACCCAGCTCAACCATAAAAAAGGGCAAGCCTATGGATACTTAAGGTTGGGCGAAGTTTTTCAAAAGCAAAAACGCTATCGAGAAGCTTTGGAGGTTTTTTTTAAGGTGCTTGAGATTAAAAGTCAACCCAATGCAGACGTGAGTACTGTGTTGCAACGCATAGGCAACATCTATAGCAAGCAAGGTAAATATAAGGAAGCTATACTGTATTTAAATAAAGCACTCAAACAGGATATAATGACGCAGGATATTCTAGGCGTGTGCAATGTACAGAATGACATGTCTGCCATTTATTTACAGCAAAACGACACTCAAAAAGTGATCAGGCAAGCCACCAAAACCTGGCAAAAAGCCTCTGAAGCAATGGCAAAGCCTATTATGTATCGAACCGCTCGCCTGTTGCAACAAGCCTACGAAAAGCAAAATAACTATGTCAAAGCTTACTACTATCAAAAGCAGTATATCAAGACGCTCGAAGATTTTTTGAATGAACAAAGAGGTACCCAATTGGATGCCCTCAAGTTTAGCCATCAATTAGAAAAACAACAGGTAGAGCTTGACCTAAAAGACAAAGACATACAATTGCTACAGCAGGCACAAAAAGAGTATCGTTTGCGGCAAAGTTTGGTGTATGCCTTGTTTGCGGCTATAGTGCTCCTGGCTGGTTTGATCACTGCTTTGGTCAGGGGTAACCTTCGTAAGAAAAAAGCCAATCGTTTATTGCAAAATAGAAATCAGGAGATTGCGGAGAAAAACCATGAGATTGTTGTGCAAAATCGAGAGTTACATATTCAGCAAGAGGAAATACAGGCACAACACAACGCTATAGAGCTGCGAAACCGACACATTACCCAAAGTATTCAGGCCGCCAAAACTATTCAGGAAGCCATCTTGCCCCAACAAGTGCGTATCAAGCAAATGTTTTCCCAGTACTTTGTGATTTACCGCCCCCGCGATGTGGTATCGGGCGATTTTTATTGGGCAGGCAAGGTAGGCAATACCCGTATTTTGGGTGCCATTGATTGTACTGGACACGGGGTGCCTGGGGCTTTTATGAGTTTGATTGGTTTTGCTTTGCTGAATGAAATTATCAATACCAAGAAAATAACCAACCCCGCAGAAATACTCACTATGCTCAGGCTTGAGGTGAAGCAAGCTTTAAAACAAGACGAAACTCTCAACCGGGATGGAATGGATGCTGGGCTAATAGCTGTAGAAGATCAAGATGATGGCAAGGTAAAGGTAGATTTTGCTGGTGCCAAGCGCCCCTTGTGGTATATTACTAAAGGGAGTGAAGGTGTGCAAGTAGTAGAGGGGAGCAGGGTGTCGATAGGGCTTACTTATAAGAATAAAAGAGCCATTGAAAATAACACTTATATATTAGATAAGGGTACTTTACTTTATTTAAGTTCCGATGGTTTTGTTGACCAAAACAAGGTAACCCGTGATAAATTTGGAGTGAAAAGGCTTACCGAATTGATTTATACCTTAAGTAATAAAGATTTATCTGAGCAAAAACAAGTATTGGATGAGGTGTTAGATGAGTTTATGACAGGTACCGAGCAACGCGATGATATTTTGCTAATGGGAGTAAAGTTGTGACTGTTCGGGGCAGTTCAGGAGGCGAAAGTTAGAGGATTGAGGGTATTTTAGGATTGTTTTTTGTTGAATTGTGTGGGCATATATGCCAAGTGTTTGGTTTACTTTTAGTAAATTAAAGAATTAATGTGTAGATAGGTTGATGTGGTGAATTAGTAATATAGCTCCTAAGTAGGAATGACATTACCTGAGCACAAATTGCTTCAAAAGCATTTTATTTATGCTATAAGTACAAGTTAAACAAGAACGATACAACTATGAGACTCCTGTTTACTGTCATTTTTATCCTTATGTTTGGTTATGACAACCTGCAAGCCCAAAGCGCAAAAACAGATAGTTTGGAAAAACTATTGCCTCTCACCACTGATACTTCGCAACAAATAGCCATTTTGAGCAAACTTACCTGGCAATTTCGTTACTCTAACCTGAAAAAAGCCCTTCACTATGGTTTACGCAACATAGCTTTAATCCAGCAATCTACATACAAAGAAGAATTGCCTCAAGCAAATGGTTACGTGGGGGTGATCTACCGCAATTTGGGAGATTATTCTCAGGCAATAACCTATCATTATAAAGCACTAAAATTGGCAAAAAAGCATCAGGTACTCATTCAAGAAGCTTATTCTTATAATAACATTGGGGATATACTTCAACGGCAAAATCATTTCTCTGATGCAACAACGAATATAAAACGAGCGATTGACCTGTTTGTCCGCCTCAAAAACAAAAAAGGGGAGGCTTATGGGTACCTAAGGTTGGGAGAGGTATTGCAAAAGCAACAACGTTATCAGGAGGCTTTAAAGGCTTTTTTGAAAGCGCTCACCATCAGAAAAAAGATGGATGTCAAACAGGCTGACTTGAGTGCGCCATTGCATCGTATTGGAGTATTGTATAGTGTGCAAGGCAAGTATAAAGAAGCCATGTTGTATTTGAGCAAGGTGTTGAGGCAGTATGAGACTAAAAATGATATTTTGGGTATTTGCAGCTTACAAAATGATATATCAGCCATTTATTTGCAGCAAAATAATACGAAAGAGGTGATCAGTCAGGCAACCAAAACCTGGAAAAAAGCCTCAGAAGTAACGGCAAAACCAATTATGTATCGAAGTGCTCGCCTCTTGCAAAAAGCTTATGAGAAGCAACAAAACTATACTAAGGCCTATTATTATCAACAGCTATATATTAATACCTTGGAAGGTTTCTTAAATGAGCAGAGAGGCAATCAACTAGATGCACTTAAGTACAGTCATCAATTGGATAAACAACAGGTAGCACTAGATCTAAAAGACAAAGATATTCAATTATTGCAGCAGGCACAAAAAGAGCATCGATTAAGGCGGGGGCTGGTGTATGCACTGTTGATAGGTATATTTTTGTTGGCTTGCCTGATTACAGTACTTTTTAGAGGTAATCTTCGTAAGAAAAAAGCCAACCATCTGCTGCAAAACAGGAACCAGGAAATTGCAGAGAAGAGCCGGGAAATCATTGTACAAAATCAAGAACTACAGGCTCAACAAGAAGAAATACGTGTCCAGCATGATACCATAGAACGTCGAAATCACCACATCACCCAAAGCATCAAAGCTGCCAAAACCATTCAGGAAGCCATTTTGCCTCAGGAAGCACGCATCAAGCAAATGTTTGAACAGTATTTTGTGCTTTATCGTCCACGCGACGTGGTTTCAGGTGATTTTTATTGGGCGGGGCGGGTAGATAACACCCGCATTTTGGGTGCCATTGATTGTACTGGACACGGGGTGCCTGGGGCTTTTATGAGTATGATTGGATTTGCGTTGTTGAATGAAATCATCAATACAAAAAAGATCACCCATCCAGGACAGGTACTAACTTACTTGAGGCAGGAAGTAAAAAAAGCTTTGCGACAAGAAGAAACCCACAACAAAGACGGAATGGACGCTGGAATAATAGCTGTAGAAGATCAGCCTGATGGCAAGGTAAAGCTAGAGTTTTCTGGTGCCAAGCGCCCTTTGTGGTATATTACTAAAGAGAGTGACAGTGTAGAAATAATAGATGGCAGTAGGGTATCAATAGGGCAGGCTTATATGGACAAAAGAGTGATTGAAAACCGCACTTATATATTTGACAAAGGTACCTTACTTTATTTGAGCTCCGATGGTTTTGCTGACCAAAACAATGTAGATCGTCGCAAGTTTGGAGTGAAAAGACTCACCGAATTGATTTATTCCATAAGTAATAAAGATTTATCTGAGCAAAAACAAGCATTGGATAAGGCGTTAGATGATTTTATGACAGGCACCGAACAACGCGATGATATTTTGCTGATGGGAGTGAGGTTATAATATGTTTTGAGCATTTTGTACATAACGGACAAGTGCTTTTTTATGATCAAAATAAGTAATTAAATAAGGGTTTTGGGAGCGTTTTTTGCTCAAATCAGCGGATTAAATTGTGTGAAAAAGCACTATATGCTATACTTACAGAAGATATGAGCAAAGGCAAGCAAGCCATACTGGTCAATTATTGAAAAATAATTTTGTAATATACCTTGCTGACTCTCAGTAGGTTTGGCTTACCTGTAAAGCTAAAATAATGGGTTGTTTACCTATTGTATACCCTCATTTCTTGACTTTTTGCTATAAAATGAGCGAAATTTAAGCAAAGCTACATCAAAAGGAAATTGAAATATTCTTTCAATCGATGATGACACAATATATAAAAATAAAGACAATCTTTACCTAACCCAAAGGTTGTTAAATAATTTGATAACTAACTACCAAGGTGTGTACTTGTTATACACTATACAGCTATTATTACCCATTTATTATGAGAGTCCAGCTTATTATTATCTTAACCCTGACCCTAACTACTGTTTGTAACGTAGAGGCGCGAAGCCTCAGCACTGATAGTTTAGAAAAACTGTTGCCTACTACTCAAAAAGCCTCCCATCGAATAGATATTTTAAGTAAGCTTACCTGGCAACTTCGTAATTCAGACTTAAAAAAAGCCCTGAGTTATGGTTTACAACACATCGCCTTGATTCGCAAGTCGGGGAATCCACAGGCGTTGGCGCAAGCAAATAACTATGTTGGAATTATTTATCGTAATTTGGGAGACTACTCTCAGGCAATGCGTTATCATTATAAAGCGCTCACCCTTGCCCAACAACACCAGGTAATCGACCAAAAAGCATATTGTTATAATAATATTGGCGACTTATTAGGGAGACAGGGTAACTTGTTGGATGCCCGGAAAAATATACAACGAGCGATCGACCTGTTTGTCCAACTTAAAAATGACCGGGGAGAAGCCTATGGCTACTTGAGGCTTGGCGAAGTGCTACAGCAACAAGGGAAGTATGACGAAGCATTGGCTGCTTTTTTTAAAGCCTTTGATCTTAGAAAAAAAATGAAAGCAGCAAAAGCTGATCTAAGTGCCCCACTGCAACGGATTGGCGTATTGTATGGAGTTCAACATAAATACAAAGAAGCAATGCTGTATTTAGGCAAGGCACTCAGGCAGGACGTGGTCAATAAGGACATACGTGGAATGTGTAGTGTACAAAACGACATGTCTGCCATTTATTTACAACAAAACAAGATTCAGGAAGCAATCAGGCAGGCAACTGATACCTGGCAACACGCCTCAGAAATAATGGCAAAGCCTATCATGTATCGTACTGCCCGCTTGTTGCAGCAAGCCTACGAAAAACAAAAAAATTATGTCAAGGCTTACTACTATCAGCAACAATACGTGAGTACGCTCGAAGATTTTTTGAATGAACAAAGAGGAAACCAGTTGGATGCGTTGAGGTATAGTCATCAATTAGAAAAACAGCAAGTAGAGCTTGACCTAAAAGACAAAGACATACAATTGCTGCAGCAGGCACAAAAAGAGCACCGCTTAAGGCAAAGTTTGGTGTATGCCTTGTTTGCGGCTATAGTACTACTGGCTGGTTTGATTACAGCCTTAGTGAGAGGTAACCTTCGTAAGAAAAAAGCCAACCACCTGTTACAAAACAGAAATCAGGAAATTGCAGAGAAGAATTACGAGATTGTTGTGCAAAATAAAGAATTACACGCTCAACAAGAAGAGATACGGGCGCAACATGATTCTATAGAGCTACAAAACCGACACATTACCCAAAGTATTCAAGCTGCCAAAACTATTCAAGAGGCAATCCTTCCTCAGGAAGAACGCATCAAGCAAATGTTTGAGCAATACTTTGTGATTTACCGTCCCCGCGATGTAGTGTCGGGCGATTTTTATTGGGCAGGCAAGGTAGACAATACCCGTATTTTGGGTGCTGTTGATTGTACCGGGCATGGAGTGCCAGGGGCGTTTATGAGTATGATTGGGTTTGCTTTGTTGAACGAAATTATAAAAACTAAAAAAATAACCGACCCTGGAGAAGTGCTCACCAGGCTAAGGCATGAAGTAAAAAAAGCATTGAGTCAGGAAGAGACTCGCAATAAGGATGGAATGGATGCTGGGTTGATAGCAGTAGAAGAGCAGTCTGACGGCAAAGTAAAAGTAGCCTTTGCTGGTGCCAAGCGCCCATTATGGTATATGACCAAAGATTGCACAAGTCTACAGGTAGTAGAGGGTAGCAGAGTTTCAATAGGGCTTACCTATCAAGACAATAGAGTTATTGAAACAAAAACGTATTTGTTTGACAAAGGAACCCAACTTTATTTGAGTTCTGATGGTTTTGCCGACCAAAACAATGTAGCCCGCCGGAAATTTGGCACCAAACGATTGCTTGAGTTAATCTATATGATTGGCAAGCATCCTTTGTACAAGCAGCAAAAAGTCTTGAACAATGATTTGGATGAGTTTATGAGAGACACCGAACAACGTGATGATATTTTGCTAATGGGAGTAAAGTTGTAGCGGCATTTAATCAAGTCAAAAAATGCAAAGCATTATAATGATAGTATAATTTAGCGAAAACATAGCAAGGATTACTTCTTGAGAACTGTTATAATTCGGGAAAAACATTACATTTGCACTCGAAAACAAAAACCAAGGTTAATCTATTGAAAAAAGTTGTTTCCATATTTCTCATTTTTCTGGTGCTTTTGCAACCCATGAGCAAGCTATGGATTGTTATATCTTTTAAAATTAACCAGGATTTTATAGCCAAAGTATTATGCATTAATCGTAGCGAGCCCAAGTCTGCTTGTGCTGGTCGATGTCATCTGGAGCGTGAACTAAAAGACGCTACAGAAAAAGAGCAAAAACAGATTCCTTTGTCAATTGTAGACAAAAGCGAAACATTTGTTTGCACCGCCCAGCGACTTTCGGTAAAACGCTCATTGATTTGTGCCCTCCCTGCTCGCCAGAGCATTTATCTGCAGCCTGCCCACCAAGGGTTTATTGCAGATATTTTCCACCCCCCGCAATTCATTGCTTAATCTTTTATTTCCCTATTCCCTGTTTTTCAAGTTTTTATTTAAAAAGCAAGGGAGAGGTATGCCTTTTAAGTAAAACTACAAAAATAACCTAATCCACTGAATTTCGTCTCTGACCGTTGTACTTCTTCAAAAAATAGTTCCGTAGCTAAGGCTACGCAAAGATTTTTTTCATCGTCCAACAAACAGATACTGCCTTCTTTTGGATTACTTTATTTTTTCCATTTTACTAAACAACCACTATGTTACTTTTTTTATCAAAAATGAGGGCAACTTACCATGACAAGGTTCATTAAAAAAATAGTGAACAAAACCGTCTTGTATTGCCTGCACTTAAAAAAGAATAAGCAATGAAATCATTGAATATATTAATCATAAGTATTTTATCTATAGCATTATTTGCTGCCTGCAAAAAAGAAGACGCTGCTACTCCTGCCAGCGAAACAGGACAAATGATTCTTCAATTTGACAACAAAGTAGGTTCAGAAGAATTGAATTTGACCGAGAGTGGTGGAACCGTATACCCTTACAAAACTGCCAGTGGGCAAACCTTCAATATTACCAAAATGGGGTATTACATCAGCAAAATTAAACTAGAGACTGAAGACGGAACGGTACACGAAGATGAAGTGAATGTAAGCGCCAATGCTGCCGAAGTAAAAGGGTACTACCACGTACTGGAAAGCAACTCTTCGTCTCAATTGATTACCCTTAAAAATATTCCTGCCGGAAAGTATACCAAGGTTACTTTTACGATTGGAGTAGATGAGGATGGTGTGCAGGAAGGTGCCGCTGGTGGAGTGTTAGACCCGGCAGAAGGCGCTTGGTTTTGGAACTGGAACGCGGGCTATATTGGATTTGCTATAGAAGGCGCTTCGCCTAATTCAAGCCAAAAAGAAGTAGTAGGAGAAGGGTGGAAAATACACGAAAAATCGTTTGCCTTGCACGTAGGTGGATGGAAAGACGTGGCGCCTGCCAGTGGACAAACGCAAAAGTTTGTAAACAATGTAAAAACGTTGACACTAGCCTTGGACTCTCCTATAACTGTTTCTGAAAAGCTTCAGCCAAAAGCACATATTGTAGTAGATGCATTGAAAGTATTGGATGGGGTAAATATTGATTTTGCCACCTCTTATGCCATCCATGCCCCAGCATTGGGCAAGCCCTTGGCAGAGCAATTATCTAATGCTTTTATACTTCATCATGTACACCAGTAAAATGCCATTGAATTATAAATTATACCAAGCATACCCTACCTTGTGTTGGGTATGCATTTTTGTATTGTTGGTGGGGTGCCAAAAACAACGCGAAGCCCCTGACAATACCTATGTATTTGTAAAACCTGCAAACTTTCCCGAACCTACCTATACTTTTAAGAACAACCCCGTGACTAAAGAAGGTTTTTTGTTAGGGCGCAGGCTGTTTTTTGACCCGTTACTGTCTAAAGACGGAAGTGTATCGTGCAACAACTGCCATATTCAGTCTACCGCCTTTGCCGATGCCCAACAGCATCCGCTAAGCATTGGGGTAGAAAACAGGGTAGGGATTCGAAATGCACCTGCGTTGGCAAATTTGGCGTTTATGCCTGAGTTTTTTTGGGATGGAGGAGTTACTCATTTAGATTTTGTCCCTATCAATGCCATAGAAGCAGCCTTTGAAATGGATGAAACGATAGAGAATGTGGTAAAAAAACTGAATGAAAGTACAGTATACCCTGCTTTGTTTAAAAAAGCTTTTGGGGTAGACAAAGTTACGTCTCCTTATATGTTGCAGGCGTTGTCGCAGTTTATGACAATGATGGTGTCGGCCAATTCCCGTTATGATAAATACCAACGGGGCGAAGGGGAGCAGTTGAGCGATGACGAACAAGCAGGGTTGACTTTGTTTCAAGCCAAGTGTGGCAGTTGCCATACTGGGGCATTATTTACTGACTTCAGTTATAGAAATAATGGCATTAGTACCACCTTTAGCGACGAAGGCAGGGCGCGCATTTCTGAAGCAACCGAAGACATTGGTAAATTTAGAGTCCCTAGCTTAAGAAATGTGGCATTAACGGCACCGTACATGCACAACGCAAAGTTTAGAACTTTGGAAGAAGTATTGAAACATTATGCCGAAGGGGTACAACCTTCTGCAACACTTGATGCTTCGTTACAGCGTAATGGGCGGTTGGGTATTGCTTTGACAAGCGAAGAGCAACGAAAAATTATCGTTTTTCTACGCACACTTACTGACAATGATTTTCGTTCAGACGAGCGGTTTCAAAATAGAAATGAAGAATGAAAAAGATAGTTTTAATTATAATACTTGCCAGTTTTGCCTTGTCAAGTCAAGCATGTGATGTATGTGGCTGTAGGTTAGGAGGTGTATACTTTGGTATTTTGCCTATGCACACCACCCATTTTATAGGCTTGCGTTACAGCCAGGCAGCTTTTAAGGCTTCGGTTACTTATGGTAACAATCAGTACATTGCCAATGAATCTTCAGAAGACATTTATCGTCGGGTAGACCTTATGGGAAGATATAGCATATCGCGCCGCCTTCAGGTAAACTTTATTGTGCCTTACCTGATGAACGACATGAACGGTAGCCATCAACAGGTACAAAGTGCCGGAATGGGCGACCCTATGGTG
Source organism: uncultured Microscilla sp. (assembly GCF_947493425.1). Lineage (GTDB taxonomy): Bacteria > Bacteroidota > Bacteroidia > Cytophagales > Microscillaceae > Microscilla. The sequence continues at coordinate 50,854 of NZ_CANLRP010000012.1, forward strand.
TTGTTGTACTATAACTTGTTTAACACTGCCAACAGTGGCGTATCTTTTTGGCAACACTCTTTATCGTTGGGTGGAGGATTGAAAATGCCGGTAGGCGAATACCAAAAATTAGACGATGGATTAATTATTAACCCAAACTTTCAGCTAGGATCAGGTAGCCTTGATTACTTACTGTCAATGAATTATACATTGCGTTACAAGAAAACAGGGGTAAATATCGAGTCGGGGTACAAAATGAATACAAAAAATAGCGAAGGTTACCGTTTTGGCAATCAGTTCAATACCAGCGCGTATGTATTCCAATGGCTTGAAACCCCACAAGTGGCCTTTTTGCCTTTTGCGGGTGTTTATTATGAGCAAGCCGAAAAGCATACCAATGAAACCATTGAACAACTTAATACTGGAGGCAGCTCACTGTTTGGTACCGTAGGTTTGCAGGTGTTTCGCAATAACCTAAGTGTAAACTTTATGTATCAAATGCCTTGGGTGCAAAACTTCAACACCGATCAGTTATCCAATATTTCGGCGCAAAACCGTTTCAGTGTAGGTTTGTTGTACAATTTTTCGCTGAAAAAGCGCAAGAAGAAAACGCCAAAAAAATAAATACTAAAAAGCACCTGACTAAAAGAGAGCACTTGAGCAATTGCTTCATTTGTATCTTTAGTGAGGTGTTTTTTCAATGACAGTATTCAGGAAGTACTAGGGGATTTACATAAACAAAATTTGAAATTTACCTAACGCTTTACCGAAGAAAATGGATAGTTTGTCGAGTATTATGAACAGTTTAAAGTGAAAGGAGGTAGTTATAAGTAACATTACTAAGATCCTTAACTTTACACATTATGGACAGTTTAATAATAAAATCGGGCAAAGATACTCCCTTTGTGTGTTTTGACACAAACAACAATATTTTTGAGATTTCAGGGGAGTCTTACAGCGTGTTACCCAACGAGTTTTATGAACCCGTTTTACAGTGGTTGCGCAATTACCTTCCTACAAACCGTCTCCCTATTACCTTAAATATTCAGTTCAGCTACTTCAATACTTCTACTTATTCTCCGTTGTGCGAGCTACTCACCATTCTGGAGCGGTACCAGTCAAGCATAGGAGTAGAGGTTACCATCAACTGGTTTGCCAGCCAAGACGACAGCGAAATGATCAGCGATGCCCATTTTTTGAAATCTAGTTTTTGCAACCTCTATTTTAAAGTGCTACCAATACAAGCCGCTGCTTAATAATTGACAACGCCTTACTTTTGTACTTAAACAAAAATGGTTTTGAGGATGGATTTTGACTAATTGCCTGAATACCAACATTAATCAACCGAAGCTACAGCTTTGCTGTGCTGAGCTCTGCTTCAGTTAATCCTGTAAATCCTAAAACCGAGTCTATTTATAAATCCCGACTCATCGGGGCAGCTTGCTGTGACGAGCTCACCGCAGGTAATCACTTTCATCTTAGTATATTTATTCTTCAACTCCCCTTACTCGCAAGTTAAAGCCTCCTTATTTTGTGATCAGTAACAAGTTACTGGTGGAGTCCACTTTGCATTTTTTGCTTGCGTTGCCATTGTTTCCAGCCAAAAAACACTCCCAATATACCCAATAGCCACCATAGTTCAGGCTCCGACATTGCCTGTAGCTCTTCACCAGCATCAAGCAGATGATTACCCTTCAGAATTTGCTCTTGTTTAGCCTTAAGAGCTGCCTTTTGAGCTTCATTTTCCACTGCAATAAACGAAGTAACCGGAGTCATCAGATGCGCTTGAAAACTTCCCTTAATGATGTTATTTCTATGAACGAATGCCTTATACTGTGGACGATCGTTGGGGTATAGCAGGTAATATTGCCAAAAACTCCATAACTCAGCTCCATTGTTCCAGGCATTTTTGCTTATTTGGGGTACACCCTTTACTTTTTTTTGCAAGGCATAAAAAGAGGCCTGGTCATTGTCAGCTACCAAAAGCTTTCCCGCTAGGGTGTTAATTTCCCGCATCTTTTTGTTCGCTGGTATGGCAACGTTGGCTTTTACCTTCTTTAAGGGAGCGTGTAGCAGTGAATAACTGCTCAGGGTGTGGTCTGGTTTGAGCGCATAAAAATATTGACTTCCCTGCAACTGGTTGGTAAAATCAGCCATTGCGTGCTCAAATATGGCTTTATCGAGATGGTCAGATACCACTACTACTACTGGATAAGTGTCTTTGGGCGCGGGCTGTACAAACAAACGCTTGAACATGCTCTCTATAAAAAAGCCCCCTTGTGCTGGAAAATTACGCAATTGTTGTTCCCACTTACTTTGCTTGTTCAGCGCAACACTTTTGTAAGCAAAGTTACCAAAAGTGATTTTTGCCCCTTTTTTATACTGCGGATGTTTTTTGAGGTATTCCCGAATACGTTGCACATACATGGCCTTTTTATTGGCAGCTTGGTGGCTCAAATCTACCACAAAGTGCAAGTAAGGCTTTAGTACCTTTGCAGGAGCTTGTTGTTTGGTTAGTGCCGAAATGTAAACGCCTTGGTGAGTAGATATTGCCTGGGTAAGTTTTTTTTGTTGGCTGCTATCTCCCAGCGTAAGGGTATGTTTGCCAATGGTTAATTGTACTGGTTCTTTATGAACAAACTCGATCCCGGTTTTGCGGGTTTGCTCAGGAGCAAAAGGAAAAACCTTAAAGCTCACTTGGTTGCCCTCAGTATAATGCAATAGCCCAGGGTCACGTCTACGACTCACAATATTGTTGTATACCCACATTGCCGCCTTTTTTTCGGCAAGTATTCCATATTCTTTGCGCCCTTCCATCATCAGGTAATAGTTGCTGATCCAGGTACCCGCAGGCAGGGTAAACTTTGTTCTATACTCTTGTTGACGCTTGGTGGCGTTTTGAATATCTAAATGTACCCAAGTGCGCCAATATTGATGCGTAGCATCAAAGCTTGACTTTACCTGTACCGAATCTATGGTTACTTGGTCGCTATGTGAAGGACCCACTACAAAACGGCGACTACGTGTAGGGTAACTTTGTTTGACATTGTTACCCAAAAATATTTTATGCAGCGCACGTATTTTTTTATTGCTCAGCGTGAGGTTGTCCAGCACTATGTATTTATAAAAAGTGCTCAAATAAGGCTTTTGTTTGGCATCGAAGCCAAAACCAAAACCATTTTGACTAGTCCTCCCCTTGTTTTTGTACACACTTTCCAATACCCGTTTTATTCTGTTTGGGTTGATATTCGTCAGTTGGTGGGCGCTTTCGCTAATATTGGGAGCATACACCAGTGCCAGTGCTTCGTGCAACTGTTTCCTGTCTTGGCGATAGCTTTGGGTTACCCACAAGGGTAATACTGTCAGCCCACCGAGCAAACAAACAATCACTATAGCAGGAGAAAACCTTGCCGATAGGTGAATAAAACTCAAGCGAAGTGTATTGGCCTGAAGAATGGTGATGAGCACTGGAGTAAGCATTAAAAAACCAGCCCCTATAATAATGATGGCGATGATAGAAAAAGGCAACAAAGGCAAAAACACCCAAAAGAAATAGAGGATATAGCTAAAAGTAATGCTACGGGCAGTAAATAATGCCAGGCGAATGACATCATTACCAATCTTTTTTTCCGGGATTAACATCAGCAAGCCATTGGCCATCGCCAATCCATAAAAAACGGGTTCCGCAAAATTTCCAAATATCATTCCCAGGTCTTGGTTAAGGTACAAACCTGCCACCGGAAAGATGACAAACACCGGTATTTGCCAAAGCAGTTGATATTGACCACTTAAGAAGCTTCTTCGGGTAATACTTACGCTATAAATCCCCCTAATCAAAAAGAAAAAGAACACCACAGTGCTACAGGCAAAAATCAATAGCGTGATATGCTGAAACAAAGGTTTGTTGATGCCCCCTTGGTTAATAGCAGGCAAAACAATGGTAAATAGCAAGTACCAACTGACCGGAATAGCCACGACCAACCCAAAGTTCCACCAGTTGGGATGTTGGGTATTGCCGGGTGTAAAAAACACCACTAGCCTAAGCACACTATGAAAAATGGCGGGCATCAGAAAAGTCAGGACATACAGTGGTAAATCACTGGTGCTCAACATCCAGCCGGGTACATTGTCTGGAATAATTTTGTGTTGATCGGTTAAAAAGAAATAAAGGATAGGCACATAAAAGCTCAACGCAATGAAGCTAAAGTACGCGTTGATATTTTTTTTGCGAATGGTTGCCCAAATACTGTATAAGGTAGCCAATGCCCAAGTACTACCCAAGATTAGCCCGTAGGCTTTCCAGTAATACAGGTTTTGGGGTGAAAGTAAGCTCTTGATGATATTAAAACTGCTGCTATACAACCCAAACAGAATCAGCTGGGGTAGGGTAACAGTAAGTAAAATCCAGTAAGGTTTGATAAGGTTTTTCATAGAGTAACATTGTTTGGTAAGCCAGAAGATGTAAGCGATTGTCTGTTTTTATAAATTGTAAAGCAATAGTGCAACAAGAGGTAATATATCAGCAAAAATGCCAGGTATACTATAGCACCCTCTATAGCATGCAAGCGGTTAGCCGGAAGTATGGCAGTGTAGGCGTCTTTCAATAACAAAGCATTGACAATGCGAAAGGCATTGACTGCCACAGTAAGCAGGTAAGCAATGACCAAAAACACTGGCAGCGAAAGCCATTGCCAGTGGCTGCCCTTTATTTTTGGCGTAAACCCAAAAACCGAAGTGCAAAACGCAATAATGAGAAAGTTAACCCCCGCACAACTCTTGGCAATGACAAACTGATGTGCCTGATTGATGTAACCCTGGCTGGCATCATAGCTAAACTCTAGACCTGTGAAGCTGTGAACGGCCACTTTAGTGGGGGCAAGTATCCAGTATAAATCAGTAACTTCGGCAGTTTGGTAAAACTTTTTGAGCGTAAATGCCACTAGCCCCATCACTCCAAGTATAAGCCCATTTTTGATTTTCTTGCCCATTTTATAAAGTACTTTGAAATGCAAAGTAAATAGATATGCCTGAATAACGCAACTAAAGCCCAAAAAGTTGTGAAATTAAATGACTTGAGTGGAAATAATCAGAGAGAGGCGAAACCAATTATTGAGTGGTAGTTTGGTAACTGGTTGAAGTATACAACATTGCCTAAAGTTGGGCAACTAAAGAGTAGTATAGTACTTATTTTATTCTTTGACAAACACACGATCTTTGCCCAAAAACTCAGGCGATTGTATCGAAAGCACCTGTAAAGGTTTTCGAGAAGTTACTGTGACAGCGTGTACACTGCCTTCGGGTATGGCTATCCAATCGCCTTTTTTAACTTCAAAGGTTTTATTATTCAACTGCATCGTAGCTTTTCCGGCAAGAATGTACACCTGCTCGGTGTGTTTTAGGTGTTTATGGGCTTTTACGCCTTTTTTTATCCAAATAACAAAGCTTGAGGTATGTTTATTGGAATAAATTTTTTGCACCTTTACATTTTCATAAGCTCCTGTGGGCTTAAGTTTGGCAAGCTGCACCAGGTTTTGGCTATAGCCCAATTGGGCAAAGCAAAGGGTTGTAAATAAGAGTAACTTTAGCTTCATTAAGATGATTTGTCGTGTATTATTTTATTGAGCTTGGCCTCCGCTTTGGTGTTCAGATGTTCCTCCATGCTTCCGGGAGCCTTGTGCAGGACTACACGCTGTGGCACAACTTGCTATTGCCTTAGTAGTATTTAGAGTCCAATTGGTTTGTATCTTGTCATTACCAACAGTGGCTTGGTCTACTATTTGGGTAATTAATGTACGCTCTGTGATAGAGTTGGTCTCTAAACGCGTGGTACCTTCAGGTAGTTTTTCATTGTCAAGCAAAGTGACACCAAAGCGGTTGAGTGCGCGGTGTTTTTCGAGTATTTGTTTGATTTCGACAAAACAGGCTTCGTCTTCAGTGGTCAGTAGTTGGTTAGGTGCAAGCTCTGAGGCAATGCCGTATTCAAAATTGAGAGTAGTAGTATTTATCTCCATATTTTCAAGTGTTTATATTGACAATATAAGGCTATTAATAAAATTAGAAGGATAATCTCTGAAAAGCAAGTTTTATCATTGATACAGAACAGAAAATTCATAAATCAAGATGTGTGAATCTACGAATTTAAAAGTATTGAATAAAATATGTGTTATATCGCTGATACTATGCTTTATTATTGTAGGAAACGCCTTTCCACAAGTCAAACAGTGGGGCATAATTCAGGAGGTAAATAGACAAGAGTTAGTCTATTATAATGCAAAACATACTCAGTTTGCCAAACAGAAAATGTTAGACAGTGCGCTTCATTACTTGGTCAAAGGCAATGAGCATGTAAAAGCTTTAAACGATTATGTCTCTTATTTTGACAACTTATATTTGCTAGGTTTTTATGCGCAACAAACCTATCAATATAATTATGGGCTGGAGTTATTACTTGAGGGGTTAAGGTATTACCCCATTTGTTTGGTTTCTATTCCTGACTCATTGCAAAAGTCGGTTTTAAACAAGGTGGCTACAATATTTTCAAGAGTAGCTATATTATATGCGGCGAAAAAAGCTGTTTATACTGCGTTGGATTATCGTATCAAGTATCTAAACTTACGCAAAGAAATTTTTGGGTTTACCCACGTTCAAACTGCCCATGCCTACAATGCATTAGGAATCTCATATCAGCAAGTTAAAAACTATGATAAAGCTCTTAATTGTTATAAAAAAGCTTTGAACATATATGCACAGCTTCCGGGTCGCTTTTCAAGGTTTAAAAGGTACCCTTTGGGTAATTTAGGAAACCTCTATCAAAGAAAAAAAGAATATGACCTTGCCCTAAAGTATTTGCAAAAAGCATTGAAAAAGTCAGTTGAAGAAGCAGGGGTCAGTTCTACCTTGGTTGCTGTAAGTTATATGAATATAGGTGATACATATAGTGAAATGGGATTGTATGACCTCGCCTTAGAAAATTATAATAAAGCCTTAAAGCTACGTATAAGTCGGCTGGGTAAAAAACATCCTTTTGTTGCGGGACTATATAATAAATTGGGGGAGCTGTATCATAAGCAAAAAAAATATGGTAAAGCACTCAAGTTTTATCAAAAGGCATTGGTATCTAACCATCATGCATTCAATGATACAGCCAATGTATATGCTTTGCCAACGAGCAGTGATCAAGTATATAGTAATAGTACTTTATTAACAAGCTTCACTGAAAAGTCGGTTACGCTAGAAAAAGTTTCTCGCAGCAAAAATAACCTAGAACAAGCCTATAAAACCTATGAACTAGCTGATCAATTAGCCGATAAAATGAGCGAAAATCTTTCCCGCAAGAGTGATGGTTTACGCCTTACCTCTAAAGTTGCCTCCTTGTACGACAATGCTCTGCAACTATGCTGGAAACTAAGCCAGTATGACGCTACTCAACAAGTAGGCAACCCAAAAGAGAATAAAAGCCAAACAGGTAATGGGACTGCCACTGGCAACAAATACAACCCTTACCTCAAGAAAGCCTTCTACTTTGCCGAAAAGGGTAAGTCGAGCGTATTGCGTAAGTTGGCTACCGATGCCTCAGCCCGCATCAAGAGCAATATTCCCGAAGCAGTGCTCAACCAGGAGCGTAAGTTGAATGGGTCTATTTTGTATTATCAACGCCAGTTGAACCGTTTTCAAGTAAAAAAAGCACTCAACAAAAAAGACAGTGTGCAAAAACAATCGTTTGAAAACCGCATATTTGACTTAAGGCGAAAGTATGACGATTTGTTGCGAGGGCTTGAGCAACGCTACCCTGACTATTACGACCTTAAACACAATACTTATATAGCTACTGTAGCCGATGTACAGAAACGTTTAGACGAAAAAACGGCACTGATAGAGTATGTGCTTACCGACAAACAATTGTATAGTTTTGTCATTACCAAAGATGGTTTTTGGGTGAAGCAGCAGGCAGCCAACCGTAAAAAGACCGAAGCAGAAATAAAAAAATGGTTTTACAACATTAAAGGAGGCTCGGATGACAATTACCTGGAGCGGGGGCATCGTTTTTTTAAACAATTTATTCAACCCATCGAAAAGCATATCTCTTCTAAAAAACATTTATTGATTGTGCCAGATGGCTTGTTGAGTAATTTGCCCTTTGAGGCATTTATTACCAAGCCCCACCCACCCAATGGCAAACAACACCAATACCCTTACCTGATCCGAAGGTGGGGGGTTACCTTGTATCCATCGGCAAGCCTTGCCTTGCTAAAACAGCAAAGGCGTAAAGCAACTCACACCCAGGAATTTATGGGTTTTGCGCCGGTTTTTCAGACCAAATACGCAACAAGCGGCATTTTTAGACGCAACCTGAGCGCTTTGCCCTATACCAAAACCGAAGTGGAAAACATCCATCGGTTGTTTACAAGCTTAAAAAGAACCAGCAAAATATATACAGGCGAGCAAGTGTCGGAACGAATGATCAAAAACCTGACAGGATATTACCGTTTTGTGCACTTTGCCACCCACGGAATGCTGGACGATGACACCCCCATTCTGGCTTTTTATCCTGACAAGGTCATTGACTCAGCCCAGGCAAACGATGGTGAATTGTCGCTGGAAGAAATATTTAACCTTAAGTTCAAAGCTGACATGGTAGTCTTGAGCAGTTGCCAGGGAGGAGCCGGGCGCAATGTAAAAGGTGAGGGAATACTGGCCATCACCAGAGGATTTGTATACCTGGGGGTGCCTCATATTATTTATACCCTATGGTCGGTAAACGACAAGGATGCAGCTGAATTGATGATTCGCTTTTACAAGCTGCTCAATCAAAGCAAAACCTATCGTGAAGCATTGCGGCTTGCCAAGTTGTCGATGTTGCAAGACCCCAAAACAGCCTGGCCTAAATGGTGGGCAGGTTTTACCATGATGAGCAAGATGAAATAGGCTGGCTTGATTAGACCCTAATGCCCACAATGGTAATGTCGTCGCGTTGTTCGGTGCCTTTTTGGTGTTTTTGGAGCATTTTTTCAAAATACTGCTTTTGTTTATACAACGGAAGTGTTTGTATTTGAGCCATCAGTTTTACCAGCTTAGTAGTGCCAAAATGTCTGCGTCGTGGGTTGGCAGCATCAGTATAGCCATCGGTAGTAAGGTAAAGCATTTCTCCTTTGGGCAAGTGTATTTCGTGGTTGGTAAACGGGTACTTGCTACGCTTGAGCCACCCTCCCAAAGAGCGGCGGTTACCCTTTATTTTCAATACCTGACCCACTTGGCTGTAATAAAGGGTAGACTTGGCTCCGCAAAATACTACTTTGACCTTGTCGTTGGCTTGTTTGAGCCGGGTAGACCCCATAGGTGTTTCTACACAACACAAACTCAAGTCCATGCCATCTATGCTTTTAGACTTTTGTTGACGCAACGCTGTATAAATATCGGCATCCAGGGTTTCAAGAATCTCACTGGGTTCAAATATTTCTTTTTCACGCACAATCTGATTGAGCAAAGTGTGCCCTATGATACTCATAAAGGCTCCGGGTACACCGTGCCCCGTGCAGTCGACTGTAGCAATAAATGTTTTATTGCCTATTTGAGTAAACCAATAAAAGTCGCCTGATACCACATCTTTGGGCAAAAAAATGATAAAAGCGTCAGTAAAAGATTTCTTGATTTCGATGTAATTGGGAAGAATAGCTTGTTGAATACGCTTGGCATACATGATGCTGTCGGTGAGGCGGTTATTTTTTATTTTAAGTTCTTCAAACGTTTCTTCGAGCATTGTTTTTTGGTACTTTATTTCTTCTTGGCTTGCTTTCAGTTGGTTGTATGCTTTGATGAGCACCTGTTCATTTGCTTGCATTTTCTGATTATTAAACTCTAGTGCTTGTTGTTGTTCATCCCGGTTTTTTTGAGCTACTTCAAGCGCCTTCAATCCCTTTAAATACGCTTTTTTTTGTTGGGTTAATTGCTCTTCCTGATGTTGCATTTGAGACTGAAGATGTGTTATTTCCTCCTTCTGTGTACAGATCGTATTTCGCTGAAGTACAGCAATCACAACCAAAAGTCCCGCAATGAGTACCAATACAATATTCAACAACATAAAGTGATCGTTTGCTCTTTTGTAGACATACAATAGGTATAGATAAATCTAACGAAATAGTCACACTTTTTAAAACAAATACCAGGAGTATTTCATTTTAGTTTTTGTTCATTCCTAAATCATCCTGATGACAAATTAAACATTTGTGTATGAAAAAGTTAAGGGTTGCCTGACCTGATACGAACACCGATTTTTTGATAAAAATACCCATAACCAAACACTACTAGTCAAGATAATGTAACACATCTCATAAAATCATTTAAAAAAGTGATAAAAAAATTGTATTTTGCCATCAGTTAAATTCTTGGGTCAATAGGGGCTTTTATGTGTCAGCATAGTTATTATTCCTATATAGCCCAACTTTAGCATCCTTTTTAATCAACCAAAATAGTTATGAGATACAAAATCACCCTCAAAACTACCGATGCGTATACTGTCATTCCAATTAATTATCAGTATGAGCTATCTTCGTGTATTTTGGGTATTTGCAAAGATGCCAATACCAAATACCAGCGCTTTTTGAAGCAACACAAACTCCCTACCCGTAGGAAAAACTTTCAATGGTTTTCATTTTCAAATTTATACGTGCCACGACGCGAAATATTTGCCGATCGTTTGCAGGTCATCAGCCCAAAAATCTCTTTTATTCTATCATTTTATTTAGACCCTTCAGCCGAACGGTTTATCAAAGATTTATTTTTGGACAGACAAATGTATCTGGGCGACAAGTTTTCTCAGGCATGCTTTACTGTAGAAAATGTAGAGCCTTTGCCTTTGCGTATGCCAAGCTCTACGGTATCGTTTAAAACTTTGTCTCCATTGTTGATCAGCAAACTCAATAACCGAGGCAATGTAGACTACCTGCCTCCTGACCACCCTGAGTACGAAAACCTTTTTTTACAAGCATTGCTTGGCAAGTATGTAAAAGTATTGCAGGAAACTAACCAAACCCCTGAAAGTTCAACACACCAAAGGATAGAGTTTGAGGTAAACCATTACAAAAAGATAAAGTCAAGACTCATTACAGTAAAAGCACATACCACCAACGAGGCGCGTATCAGAGGCTTTATGTATGAGTTTAGACTTACTGCTCCCAAAGAAATCATAGAACTGGGATTGCTTACTGGTTTTGGTGAGAAAAATAAGTTAGGCTTTGGAGCTTGCGAAACCGTGTATTGAGGTGCAAAAAAAGCACAGGATTTTATTTAGAGTTTAATTTTTTCTATATTCTGAAAGTTTTTCTTTGAATAAGAATGTATAAAAAATTATCTTGAGGTATAGCAACGGTTTGTCATAGTACCATTGCTTTATAAATTTTAAGCAACAGACAAACAATAGTTTGTAAATATTATTGACAAACCAACGCTACCAATTCCTGTATTCAAATTTTTTGCAATGCGCAAGTATAAGATATTTGTAAGAATAACCATTATTGCTTTATTTTTTTTCAATCATTTGCTATTTGCTCAAGTTGCCGGAGAAGATAGCCTGCGGAAGCTATTGCCTAAACTGCAGGGCAAACAAAAAATTAGAGCACTCAACCATTTGGCTTATTTACTACGCCACTCTTCGGCACCCATCAAGACAGAAGAATATGCTCAAAAAGCCTTGGAAATTTCGCTGAGAATGAACGATAGTTATGGGGTAGCGAGTAGTTACGCCAACATTGGACATTACTTTTTTGCCATTAGCAATTATCAGCAGGCTTATGAGTATTTTCTCAAAGCACACGACCTTTTTGTCGAGAACAAACATTTGCTCGAAGCAGCCGAAAGTTCCCGTAATATGGGAAATGTATTGCGGCGACAAGGTAAGTATAAAGAGGCAGACCGACATTATGACGATGCATTGGTGATTTTTCAAGATTTGAACGATCAAAAGGGAATAGCCAACATATTGAGCAACCAAGGGCAGATTGCCATTCATAGCAATAACAATGGCAGGGCAAAAGAGTTATTGAACAAAAGCCTGAAGGTAGCCCGAAAAATTGGCTATAAAGAAAGCGAAGCACGCTCGTTGGGCAGGTTGGCTTACCTCTATACCTTATTGAATGACAACGAAAGGGCATTGGAACTGCTCTATAAGGAACTAGAACTAGCCAAAGAGCTTAAAAACCAAGACCTTGAAACCGACGCAAATAATGATATTGGCAAGGTGTTAATTTTGCTCAAAAATTACGATAAGGCAGTTGACCACATCTCAAGGGCGTTGAAACTGGGGCACGAAATGAAGGCAAAAGAGCGGGTGCTTGCCAGTTATGAAGAAATGGCCAATTTGTACAAAGCCAAAGGTGACTTTAAACAAGCGTATAACTACCAGCTTAAGGTAAGGGCAATGGAACATAAAATAAGAGACTCCGATGCCAGAGTACGCATTGCCAGCTTGAAGTCACAGTATGAAATCAAGAAAACAACTACCGAAAATAGCTTGCTAAGGCAAAAAGTAGAACTCAACAGGTTTATTATAGGAGGGGGGATTATATTCATTTCTATAGTGGTCATTTTGGGGCTCTTTCTCGTAAGAAGCAATCGCCAAAAAAACACCATTAATCAAGAACTGATTAACCAAACGAATGCGCTAAGGGTCAAGCAAGAAAAATTTGAGCTACAAAACGAAGAACTACGTTCTCAAAAAGAAATCCTGATGATTACGATTACTGAGCTCAACCAACACCGTGATCACTTGGAAGAGCTGGTAGACGAGCGAACTCTTGAGCTTACTCAGTCGAACGAGCAACTTGTAAATAACTTACTACGTCAAACTACACTCTCCGAAATATCATCTATTTTTAACTCCCTGGATAGTTTCGACGAACAGGTCAGAGAAGTGTTGCACCTGTTGGGTGGACACACCAACGTAAGCCGGGTATCTATTTACGAAGATGAAAGTGATGGAGAAAAAAGCCTTAATACCTTTGAGTGGTGTCGCAAAGGTATCGAGAGCCGTCAACATAAATTCCGGACTTTGATCTATGCCAGGGTTCCCTATTACAAAAAAGTGATAGAAGAATCAGGTATTTTTATTATCACCGATGCTGATACTGAAGGCTCCGAAGCAGTACAAAAATCGTTGAAAGCACAAGGAGTAAAATCGTTGTTGGTGGCACCATTGTATGTACAGGGCAAGCATTTTGGGTTGATTGGTTTTGACGAGTGTTTGATCAAACGCAACTGGAGCGAAAACGAAATAGAGCTCATAAAAACCATTGCCAATATTATTTCTAATGCTTATGAAAAACGACTGGCGTACCATAACCTGAGACAAACCAAAGAGCAAGCCCAAAAAAGTGAGGCGCAGCTTAAGCTGATTTATAACAATACCCACGAACTAATGACTTTGTTTAAGGTAGAGGAAGAAGGGATGCCAGTACTGGAGTCTACCAATCAACACGTCATCGAAATGTTTGCGTTTAGAGGCGAGGTAATTACTCCAGCTGAACTTATAGGCGTTAAAATAGACGAATATTATAAAAGGGCTTTTTATCAGGACGATGACAAATTACACCGCGAGATTCAACGGGTAAAAAGAGTACTTAAGAAAAAACAAGAAGTGTTGTTTACCGACAGGCTGGACCTGGATGGGGGCAAAGTGTTATTTAGAGAAAACCGCCTCACTCCCATTATCAATGAACAGGGCGACTGTACCCACTTGTTGATCATTAGCCGTGATATTACCAAAAATCGCATTGCCAAGGCAGCACTGAAGGAAAGCGAAACCCGTTTGAAACTTGCCATTGAAGCCGCTCACCAAGGTTTATGGGATTGGGACATTCGTGCCAATGAAAATTACCTCAGCCCTGATTTTTACCGCATTTTGGGGTATCAATATTACGAAAATCCCCCTATTCCATTTAAGCCCGACTACGACCAGTGGTTGTCACATGTACACCCTGATGACCGCCCAAAAGTGGCTAATTTTCAGCAAAGGTACCTAGACGAGGAAATTCCTAAATATGAGGTAGAACTCAGGATCAGGTGCAAAGACGGTAGCTATAAGTGGGTGGCTTCCAAAGGGCAAATCGTACAGAAAAACCGCTTGGGTATTCCTATACGAATGGTAGGTATTATCAATGACATTACCGAAAGGAAACACACCGATGAGCTGTTGCGACGCAGTGAGGAGCAAATGAAAATGACGGTGCAAAATGTGCCAGTAATGATTAACGCTTTGGACGAAAAGCTCAATTTTGTGATGTGGAACGCTGAGTGTGAGCGAATTACAGGGTATTCATCGCAAGAAATTACTGGCAACCGCCGTGTGTTTCAAATGTTGATTCCTGACGACAAATACCGTAAAAAAGTATACAGGCAATGGTTAGTACGCAAAGGAGATTTTAAGAACTGGGAGGTGGCAATTATCTGTAAAGATGGCACCGAAAAAATTATATCCTGGACTCAAAACTCTAAGCACTATCCTATAGCAGGTTGGGCACATTGGGGTGTAGGAGTAGATGTAACCGATCGTAACAAAGCTTTATACGCTTTGCGCGATAGTGAAGAAACACTCAAACTGGCAATGAATGCTGCTAAACAAGGTTTGTGGGATTGGGATACCAAAAACAATAAATACAATAGTTTTCAGTATTACCACTTATTGGGTTATCGCCCCAATGAGTTTGAGGCTACCCACGAAAACTGGGTGTCGCTTATTCACCCCGACGATGTTCAGAATGTACTGAATACCCAACAACGTTATTTAACTGCCGAAACCCCCGACTATAGTTTAGAATATAGAATGCGCGCCAAGAAAGGTACCTATAAATGGTTTTTTGCCAAGGGTAAAACTGTAGCCAGAGATGAGCAAGGTCGCCCTGAACGAATGATCGGTATCATTTCTGATATTTCGGAGTTGAAACAGGCTACCCAAAGTTTACGCGAAAGCGAACGGCAATTATCTACTCTGATGTCGAACCTGCCTGGAATGGTGTATCGTTGCCACAACAACCAGGAAAGACCGATGGTATTTGTGAGTGAAGGTAGTACCGCATTAACAGGCATTACCCCAGAAGAGTTTATCGAAGGTAAACGGAAGTTTAACGACATTATATTACCAGAGCACAAGACCATCCTATGGGAAGAAGCCCAAACCGCGCTCAAAGAAAACCGCCCGTTTGAGGTAGAGTACCCAGTAATGGTAGATGGGCAGATCAAATGGTTGTGGGAAAAGGGGCGTTTAACGGGGCAACCTGGTGATGTAAAAGAGCCTATGATTGAAGGCTTCATTGCTGATATTACTGACCGTAAAAATGCTCAAGAAGAACTCATTGCCTTGAAAAATGACCTGGAACGTCAGGTAACCCAGCGTACCAAAGAACTGAGGGAGTCTAACCACCAGTTAAGCTTGTTGTTGCAAGAGTCGCAAGAAAACGCAGAAACCCTCAAGGCACAAGAAGAAGAACTCAGACAAAACGTAGAGCAGCTCAATAAAACTAATGTAGCACTAGAGCGAAAGCAGCAAGAGTTGAACGAAGCCCACAGCCGCTTTGAGCTTATTCACCAAGGAATAGGGGAGGGACTCTGGGAAATATTTGTGCCCCAAAACAAAAAGCTGGGCAAAGAGGCAGTGGCTTGGGTGTCGCCCAAAATGTTAAACATACTAGGCATTACCTCACCCGATAACCACATTGACCTGACTGCCTGGCACAATAAAATTCACCCTGAAGAACGCCAGGAAGTAATTCAGCGTTTTGAAACTTACATTAATAATCCTGATTGGATTCAACCGTATTTTGTAGAGTATAGAATGCTCATGGGCAATGGCGAATATCATTGGTTTAGAGAAAGCGGCATTGTAGCACGCGATGAATATGGCAACCCGTCTAAAGTAGCTGGATCATTGATCAATATTCATGAGAAAAAGCACGCTGAAGAGGCTTTACGCGAAAGCGAAGCCCGTTTGCAATATGCATTGGAAGCTACTCGTGATGGCTTGTATGATATAGACATGCTCGAAGATCGAACCTTTGCCAGTAGCAACTACTACCGTATGTTAGGCTTTGAGCCTGACGAGTTTGATGTAAACGGACAGGTGTGGCGCAAACTCTTGCACCATGAAGACAAAGAAAAAGTGATTGCTGCTTTTGATCAATACAAAGAACTTAACTTCCCGTTTTACTCCATCGAATATCGTATGCAGTGCAAAGACGGTGAGTATAAGTGGTTTTTAGACCGGGGCAAAGCCGTAGAATTTAGTCAGGTGGGTAAGGCCATTCGCACCATTGGTACGATGACCAATATAGATGAGCGTAAACGTTATGAAGAAGATTTGCAAAGCGCCAAAGCTGCAGCAGAAGCAGCAAGCCAGGCAAAAAGTGTGTTTTTGGCAAGTATGAGTCATGACTTGCGTACACCATTAAACGGGATTTTGGGATACGCTCAAATTCTTAAAAAAGAAAAAAATATTACCCCACCCCAACGCGACGGTTTGCAGATCATAGAACGCAGTGGAGAACAACTGTTGTTGTTGATCAATGATATCTTACATTTGTCAAAAATAGAATCAGGCAAACTAGAGCTGGAAAACAATGATTTCAATTTTGCCGATTTTGTAAAAAATGTAGTAAGCATTACCAGGGTATGGGCCGAAAACAAAAATATAGACTACCGTTTCGAGAGCCCGGCTCAGTTACCTTATTTTGTAAATGGTGATGAAAAGCGCATCCGGCAAATATTATTCAACTTGTTGAGCAATGCCATTAAGTTTACCGATGAAGGAGGAGTGGCTTTTAGGATTACCCATACCCCACATCCAACCAAAGTATTACACCATATTTTTGTATTCGAGGTAGAAGATACGGGTACTGGAATACCCAAAGACACTATTGCCAAAATATTTGAGCCTTTTCATCAGGTACGAGGTAGCCGCCACCAGGCAGAAGGTACAGGGCTGGGACTGGCAATCTGTAACCGTTTGGTAAAACTCATGGATGGCTCTATTCAAGTAGAAAGCACCTTGGGCAAAGGAAGTTTGTTTAGGCTCACTATAGACATGCCCGTAACCAATAGCGAGTTGCCCCAGCCACCACAAGAAGAGAGAAATATTGTGGGTTACCAAGGCGATACTATTAAGTTGTTGGTAGTAGACGATCGAGAAGAAAACCGAATGGTTTTGAACAATATGCTCAGTCCACTGGGTTTTGAAGTATACGAAGCCATAGATGGAGAAGATGCTGTAAATAAAACCAGAGAGTACAAACCTGAATGTGTGATTATGGACTTGGTCATGCCCAATATGGATGGTTTTGAAGCGGTAAAGCTTATTAGAGAAGATGCCAACCTCAAGGGAATCAAAATCATTGCTTGCTCGGCAAGTGTATATGACTACGACCGCGACCAAAGTGTGGCAGTGGGTTGCAACGATTTTGTGCCCAAGCCTGTAAACATTGCCGAAATGTTGACCACCCTGGCAAGGCACCTGGCAATAGAATGGGTATATGAACAAGCCCTGGAGGTGGTAACAAACAATAGTGCCAAAGTGGTACCGCAAAACAAAGAAATGATATTTCCTAGTCAGGAAGTGTTACAACAAATATATAAACTGGCGCTTATTGGTGATGTAGAGTCACTGGTGGAGCGGTTGACTGGACTAGAGGAGCAAGACGAGGGCTTTGTGCCGTTTGTGGCAAAAATACGTACTTTTGCGCGTGAGTACAAGATGAAGTTGATACGGCAGTTTATAAAGTCTCATTTAAAAACTGATGAATAACTCTGGTAAAAGTACCATGAAAGGTAAAATTTTGATTGTGGATGATACCCCTGCCAATATAGGAGTTATCTTGAGCTATTTGCGAGACCAAGGCTATAAAATGCTTGTGGCTGAAGACGGCGAAAGTGCCATTGAGCAAGTAGGTTTTATGAAGCCAGACCTTATACTGATGGACATCATGATGCCAGGGTTGAACGGGTTTGAAACTTGTACCTCACTGAAGGCAAACAAAGAAACTGCCGATATACCCATCATATTTATGTCTGCATTGAACGAAACAGTTGATAAAGTAAAAGGGTTTCAATTAGGAGCAGTAGACTACATTACCAAGCCTTTTCAGCAAGAGGAGGTACTGGCAAGAATCAAAACTCATTTGAAGATGGAAAGCCTTCAAAAAGAACTAAAACTAACCAATGCTACACTCGAAGACCGAATAAGGGAGCGAACACTTAAGTTGCAGGAAGTAAACGAAGAGTTAGACCGGTTTTTGTATCGGTCATCACATGACTTACGACGCCCCCTCACTACCTTGTTAGGTTTGGTGGAGATAGCAAATATTACCCTGGCAGACAATGAAGCACGTGAATTGTTTGCTCAGGTAGGTCTCACGGCAGTGCAGATGGATCATTTGCTTAAGAAGCTTCAGATGGTGAGCGAAATCAACCAGTCATCGGCCGAAGTGACCAAACCCATGAACATAGAACGGATCATAGCGAAAATAAAAAAACGTTTTAGTAGGCTTTTACAAAAAAAATCCATCAACTTTAAGTTTACGCACTCATTACCCGAAGAAGTAGACTATCACCCCTTTTTTTTAGAGGTAATTTTATTCAACGTGATAGAGAACTCAGTAGTGTTTGCCCAAGACCAAGCCCCGTGTATAGAGGTAAGTATTACACTGGAAAAAAATAGCTTAAAAATTGTAGTAAAAGACAATGGACTTGGAATTGATGAAAAATACCTTGCCACAGTGTTAAATATGTATTTTCGAGCCAACGAACAGTCGCAGGGAAACGGTTTGGGGCTGTATGTAGCAAAAAAAGCTATTGATAAAATGAAAGGGAAAATATATATTGACAGTAAACTAGATAAATTTACTGAGGTAACTATTATGTTGCCTTATAAGAAAGATATAAAGTAAGGGTGAAAACGTACACATACGTAAACTATCAATCATCGTTTGAGCAACTGATAGAAATAATCTCTGAACCACAATTAATGAGTTGATTTGTTAAAATGCAAGAAGATAAAACTACAAAGAAAGGTAAAATATTGGTGGTAGACGATACACCAGCCAATATAAAACTAATGGTAGAACACCTAAGCCAGGAAGGGTATAAAACATTGGTAGCCGAAGATGGAGAAAGTGCCATCGAACAGGTAGCTTTTGTCAAGCCCGACCTCATTTTACTAGATGTAATGATGCCTGGTATTGATGGGTTTGAGACTTGTCGCCGCTTAAAAGAAGACGACAGTACCAAAGACATCCCTATCATTTTTATGACTGCCTTGTCGGATACCGAAAACAAAGTAAAAGCTTTTAGTATGGGGGCAGTAGACTATGTAACCAAGCCTATCCAACATAAAGAGGTACTTTCCAGAGTATCGGCACACTTGACCATTCGTAAGCTGCAAAAATCTCTGGAAGACGCCAACCAAAACCTGGAGCACAAGGTAAATGAACGTACTTCGGAACTTAAGCAAGCACTACAGGAGGTGCAAGAATTGCAAGACCAACTTCAGCAAGAAAACTTGTATCTAAAGCAAGAAATAAGGGTAAACAACAACTTTGAAGAAATTGTAACCCAAAGCGATGACTTTAGGCTGGTATTGCAACAAATAGAACAAGTGGCGCCCTCTGATGCTACTGTGCTTATTTTGGGTGAAACTGGTACCGGAAAAGAATTATTGGCAAGGGCAGTGCACAATAACAGCCAGCGCCGCGAAAAAACGCTGGTAAAAGTAAACTGCGCATCGTTGCCCGCCAACCTGATAGAAAGCGAATTGTTTGGACACGAAAAGGGGGCTTTTACTGGTGCCATTGCCAGAAAAATAGGACGTTTCGAACTAGCCGATAAGGGTAGTATCTTTTTGGATGAAATAGGCGAGCTTCCGCTCGAATTACAATCTAAACTTTTAAGGGTATTGCAAGAGGGAGAGTTTGAACGCCTGGGCAACCCACGCACCACCAAAGTAGATGTGCGCATTATTGCGGCTACTAACCGCGACTTGGAGAAAGAAGTAGAAAAAGGGACGTTTCGTTCAGATTTGTACTATCGTTTGAACGTGTTTCCGATCAATGTGCCACCACTGCGTGAGCGTAAAGAAGATGTAACCTTGTTGGCCTCATTTTTTGCCCAGAAATACGGAAAAAAAATCGGTAAAACTATCAAATCTATACCTAAGCGTACCGCCGATAAATTGACCAGTTATGACTGGCCAGGTAATATTCGCGAACTTGAAAACATCATTGAGCGAGCCGTCATTATTAGTCAAAGCGGCAAACTTGAGGTAGGCAATTGGTTTAACGTAAACGGAGCCCGCAAACCCAAAAAGACGCTCACTTTGGTAGAGTCAGAAAAAGCGTTGATTAATGAAGTGCTCAAAATGACTAAAGGACAAATAAGCGGAGAAAAGGGCGCTGCTAAGATTCTCGACATCAAGCCCACCACCTTGCGTTCGCGTATGGAAAAGCTGGGTATTCGGTATAAAAACTAATTTATAGTGGTTGGGTTACCGCCAAGCATGAGTATTTGCCTCTTATGAAATTAAAATACATTGACGCCTTAAGAGGCATAGCCATTTTGGGTGTAATGGCAGTGCATACCGGACACAGTGGTTATAACAAATACCCGGTTGCTTTTTCTAACCTGATAGACCAGGGAGCTAAAGGGGTACAACTTTTTTTCGTGGTCAGTGCCTTTACTTTGTTTTTATCTTACAAAACCAGAGAAAAAAAGGAGACACACACTGCCAGAAACTTTTTTATCAGAAGGTTTTTTAGAATAGCTCCCTTATACTATATGGGCATTGTATATTACCTTTTGCAAGACGGGTTTGACCCTCGGTTTTGGTTGGGTAACGATCACCCCATCTCTTTGCCCAATATTGCTTCAAACTTTGTTTTTGCCCATGGTATCAATCCTTATTGGATGCTAGGTGTAGTGCCTGGTGGTTGGTCTATCACCGTCGAAATGACCTTCTATTTATGCATTCCGTGGTTGATTGCTCGCATTAGGTCTCTCAACCAAGCTGTAGGTTTTACAATGTGGAGCCTACTCTTTTCGCTTGCGTTAAATAGCCTGTTACTTGCTTACCCTTTGATTGACAACTCCACCCTTTGGGCAAACTACCTATACTTATATTTTCCTAACCAATTACCCGTATTTGGTTTTGGCATTATAGCCTACTTTCTTATCATTAGGCAAGACTTTCAAATATCAACGTTTTACCTGGGTAGCTTGGCTATGTTAGTGTTGAGCCACTTGGTATGGCATCCTGTCATCCCCGAACATGTACTTTTTGGTTGGGGATTTTTTCTATTGGTCATTGCCTTGTCTCGCTGCGAATACTCCATTTTTGTCAATCAATTGACTCGTTTTCTGGGCAAAATCAGCTACAGTGCCTACCTCATTCATTTTGCCGTCATTCATTGGCTCACTATTTTTCATTGGGCAAACCCATTGCCCCATAATACCCCACTTTGGGCTATGCTCAATTATACCCTTCGGCTTTTGTTAGTGGTGGGCATTACCTCGGTGTTGGGGTGGGCATCGTTGCGATTGATAGAACAACCTGCCCAAAAGTTGGGGCGTTGGTTAATTGGGAGAGTTAAATGACTCAGGAGACACGCCCACCCACAAACTTATAGATGAAAAGAAGTCTCCAGACTTCTAGCCGAATGGCTAAATAGAGTTGAATTATTACCAAGCTTTGCATTCGCAAACAAGTCCGGAGACTTGCATTCATCAACGCTTTTAAGTCTCCCCAAGGAAGACTTAAAAGAACAGAGGACAATGCGTCATTAATAATCGCAGAACAACCTTCTCGTTTTTCGGAATACTGAAAAACGCTCTCATGGAATCGAGGTCGGTTGTTAAAAGTATTTAAAAACTAACCCCAAACTTGCCAGGTTTTTAATCCTTACGCCGTTGCTTGTGTCTTCACAAGCAACCAAAAGTACAGTGCTAAAAAATCCTGGCAGGCTTTCGTAGGCAATTCAAGCTTAAAAATATCTCCAGTATTGGTCTTAAGGCTTTAGCCTGACCAAATGAGTCTGAAGAGCCAACCAAGAAGACAAAGAGGTATTTAAAATCATTAAATTGACGGGTAGATTGTTGATGTTACAAAAAGAAGATGGAAATAAAATTGCATTTATAGCTCAATAGAAAACAAAATAAAAGAGAGCAGTAAGTGGTAGGCAAAGCTCTCTTTTTGTCCATTTGCTTAGTTTTGCACCTCAACTGTGGCAGGCATCATTTCGGCTATTTGAGCCTGAAGCCCTTCCGACGCAGGCAACAAAGGGAGTCTTACAGTGTTGCCGCAAACCCCTTGTAGCGCCATGGCGTGTTTTACACCTACCGGATTACTTTCTGTATACATCAACGGATTGATGCTATTAAGTTGATATAGGTTTTGTGAAGCCTTGCGATAGTTGCCCGCGAGTGCATCTGCCACCATTTCGGAGAAAATAGATGGGAAAGCATTAGCAAGCACCGAAATGACCCCTTGACCACCTACCGACATCATCGGAATAGTAAGCATATCGTCACCCGAAATCAAGAGAAAATCCTCTGGTTTGTTCTTAGCAATTTCTATACATTGAACCAAATCGCCTGAAGCCTCTTTTACTCCTACAATGTTTTCGTGCTGTGCCAGTCTAAGCGTAGTATGTGCCGATATATTAGAAGCAGTACGCCCTGGTACATTGTACAAAATAATAGGTTTGGGAGACTGGTCAGCCAGCATCATATAATGTTGGTAAATGCCTTCTTGTGATGGCTTGTTATAATAAGGGCTTACCGATAAAATAGCGTCTACACCATCTAGCGGAGTATGCCCTATATCTTCTATAATACTGTGGGTATTGTTGCCCCCAATGCCATATACAATAGGTAAGTTCAAAGGGTTGTTTTGAAGGACAAACTCAAGCACTGCCACTTTTTCCTCTTTGGTAAGTGTAGCCGATTCTCCAGTAGTTCCCATGACCACCCAATAGTTTACTCCGCCCTGTGATGTATGGTTTAATACGCTTCTGAGGGCATCAAAATCTATTTTATGATTTTCTTTAAACGGTGTTACTAAGGCTATACCAGTTCCGATAAATTTTTCGTGTACCATCAATTCTTGGTTAATTTTTTAGTATAATGTAGCATTTGCTCAATTAAATGATCCACCCCCTCGCCTTCTTGCAAATCAAGCATCAATTCATAGAAATCCTCTTGTTCGGGAAAATAACGCCCTATTCGACACTTGGCATTACTTTTCGTTAGAATAGTATCAAAAGGCAAAAAATGATTGACAGTAATGCAATATAAATAATCAAAAGGAGTGTCTATAAATTTTTGAACTGCACGCGATTTTATTTTCCCCAACGTGGTGATGTCTTTCTTAGAGAAAAAATCATATTTAAAGTTATATGGGCTATTATCAAGGCGTTCGAAGTAAGTCAGCAGCATCAATTCTTTGCCTTCATTTTGCAGTTTTTTTACAAAATTATTCAATGAATCGTGCTTTTCGTCATCTTCTATTTTGAATAGAATTCCAATGCTTTTAGCTTCCTGATAATTAGAGGTAGCCCGCTCAGCATCGCTTTTTTCTTTAGATGAAAAACGATTTCTTAGGTTGAATACATAATCACTAATCTTACTACTCATAATTCCTACATAAAAAGTTCTCTACAAAATTATAAGGTTTTTTTCTATTTGTAGTTAATTGTAAGGATTTAGCAAAAAATATACTTAAAAAAAAGAATCTAAGTTGTGCATAGGCAAAATACATACAAGTACTTGTTTTGAAATAAACTTATGGTACCAAAACTTCAAAGATTTGTTTACTTTATTTGTTGATAAAAATTAACTATTTTCATACAATGAAAAACTCATGTTGGCTGGCATTTTTGATAGTATTTTGTCTAAGCGCCTGTAACAAATCACCAGTAGTGATTGATATATCTCAAGAACAAATTCAGAAAGCACTGGATAAAAAGTTTCCTTACCAAAAAAACGCAATTATAGCCAAAGTAGCTTTTACAGACCCTAAAGTAAGCATTAGTGCAAATAAAATTTTTGTAGAGATGTCTTTTGGTGGCAATGCCTGGAAAAAATCTATTCAAGGGCAGGTTGGTGTAGTAGGAAGAGTGGCTTACAAACAAGATAAAAAGGCTTTTTACCTTAAAGAGTTTGATATTTTGAAAATAGATGCGGGGAATGTAAAAGAAGTCGAAAAACAGAGGTTGGTAAAGGTGTTCAAAAAAGCCATGGTTGTATATCTTACCAGTTTTCCGGTATACAAACTCAAGAAAAAAGATTACAAACAAAACATTGCTCGAATGTTATTAAAAGACTTAAAAACAACAGGAGACAAGTTGGTAGTAACGCTTAGTTTTTAGGCAAACATAACAGCTAAATATAAAAACGGCAAGGAAGAGAAAACGCAACCTTGCCATTTTTTTATGATTTTTAATCAAACAAACCCGGTGTAGGGTTCATTGGTTTAGTAGGTTTTGCAGCCTTTTGTGCACCAACCATCTGTACAAACTCATCTTCAGAGATCATCGTTACATCCAGTTTTTTTGCTTTATCGAGTTTCGAAGGTCCCATTTTATCTCCTGCAATCAGGTAATCCAGTTTTTTAGAGATAGATGAAACCACCTTGCCTCCATTTGCTTCTATTTTTTGCTTGATCTCGTCGCGGCTAAACTGTTGAAAAGTACCCGATACTACAAAAGTTTTTCCATCCAGTTTATCACTGTCCTTTTGCAGCACAGGAGTATTGTCTTCAAACTGTAGCCCAGCTGCCTTCAGGCGGTTAATCACGTCAAGGTTTTCAGTATCTTTAAAGTGCTCAATCAAACTATCAGCAATGCGTCCTCCTATGTCTTCTACCGCTACCAACTCATCGTGCGATGCTTTCTGAATAGCCTCCATTGTTTTAAAATGAACTGCGAGCTTTTGTGCTACAGTTTTACCCACAAACCTGATCCCCAAGCCATATAATACCCTGGCAAAGGCAATACTTTTCGATTGTTTGAGTCCTTCTATAAGGTTATGTGCCGACTTTTCGCCAAAACGATCCAGTGAAAGTAATTGCTTAAGTGTCAAGTCATACAAATCCGCGGCATTTTTTACCAAGCCTTTTTCAAACAACTGATTAATTGTTTCGCCCCCCATACTGTCTATATCCAGCGCGTTGCGTTGAATAAAGTGCTCAATGCGCCCTTTGATCTGAGGAGGGCAGCCCTTTTCGTTGGGGCAATAATGGTTAGCTTCGCCATCTTTACGCACCAGCGCAGTACCACATTCGGGGCAATGGTCGATAAACTTAACTGCCTGAGCATTGGCCGCACGTTTGGTTAGATCAACCCCGGTTACTTTAGGAATAATTTCGCCCCCTTTTTCTACAAACACTGTATCGTTTTCATGCAATTGCAAGCGGCTCTCTATTTCGTCAGCATTGTGTAGCGAAGCGCGTTTTACAGTAGTGCCAGCCAATTGTACCGGGGTAAGCTCAGCCACTGGAGTAACCGACCCGGTGCGCCCTACCTGATAAGTAATAGAGTTGAGTACAGTAGACACGCTTTCGGCTTTATATTTATAGGCTATAGCCCAACGAGGGCTTTTAGAGGTAAAGCCAAGTTGCTCCTGTAGGTCAATATCATTTACCTTAATCACTACTCCGTCAGTGTCTACAGGTAAGTTTTTACGCTCTTTCTCCCAGTGATTTACATATTCCATGACTGCATCAATGCCTGTGCACTTTTTATAAGTAGGCGATACATGAAAGCCCCAGCTTTCTACTGCTTTTATTGCCTCTTCATGGGTTTTGTAAGGAAGGTTGTCGCCCAATAAAAAATACAGATAAGCATCCAGTTTACGCTTTGCTACCTCCGCAGAGTCTTGTAACTTCATCGTGCCCGATGCGGTATTTCTAGGGTTAGCATACAAATCTTTGCCTTCTTTGGCTCGTTGTGCGTTTAGTGTTTCAAACACTTTGTTAGGCATAAAAACCTCGCCCCTTACCTCAAAGTTAGCCGGAAAGTTATTGCCTTGAATGCTAATAGGTACTGTTCTGATTGTTCTGGCATTGGCCGTTACATCATCTCCTTGCACCCCATCGCCACGAGTAGCTGCTGTGACCAACTTCCCGTTTTCATAGGTAAGACTGATAGACACCCCGTCAAACTTTAATTCACAGATGTATTCTATTTCTTTATCGTCACCCAGGAGTTTTTTTAGGCGCTTATCAAAATCAAGTAAATCATCTTTTGAGTAGGTGTTGCCCAGCGACAACATACGATAACGGTGTTTGATTGTAGGAAAATCCTTGGTGATAGTACCACCTACCCTTTGCGAGGGGGAATCGTCTTTTTTGAATTGAGGAAACTTTTCCTCAAGATCAATCAATTCTTCCAATAATTTATCAAACTCATAATCTGTTACCACAGACACGTGTTTTTGATAATACATGTAGTTGTAATGGTGTAAGTCTTTCGACAGTTTCCCGATGCGTTTTTGAGCCTCTTGATTAGTCATTAATGTCTACAATTGGTTGGTCAATAATTTGCTAAAATACGGATTATATTTATAAAATAAATCTCCATCAACCAAAAAAAAACAGGTATTATAAAGACAAATCATGTGATGAAAATAAGAGGAATTAAGTCAAACAAGTAAAACAATAATTGACATTTTTATAGGTAAGGTTTACTTGGTAGATTTGTAAATATACCCCAGGATAAAAGAGGTAATACAGGAAAAGTTACATAAGCAGTATGCAATGTCAAAACCAATAGATACTTTGTAATCGAAAATGTAACTTTGTCTAATAACCAGTTGAAAATTAAAACCCTACAATCAAATTATAATATATACTATATAATGACCAGGATATATATCTGTATACTACTATTATCCTTCTCGTTTTCAACCACCAGCCAGTCTCAACCAGCCAATAAAATTAATGCTAAAGCGCTTTTCTTTGTCCAAAATATGCAACCTGACAGTGCTTTAGCATGCTATCAAAAGTTGTTAACTATTTATAAAAACAAAGCCCCTGAACAGTATTACTTTACTGAGGCAAAAATAGCCGAACAATTGATTGAATTAAGGAGGTATACCCAGGCAAAACGCTTACTTGACCAACGGTTAAGAGCATCAGTCCACCTTTTTAACCCACAGGTAGAAGCCCGACTATTGCACAGCCTGGCAAAATTGGCGTACGCTCAAAAA
This sequence comes from uncultured Microscilla sp., assembly GCF_947493425.1. GTDB lineage: Bacteria > Bacteroidota > Bacteroidia > Cytophagales > Microscillaceae > Microscilla. The sequence goes on from NZ_CANLRP010000012.1 coordinate 78,064, forward strand.
CATTACAAAGCAGGCCTCAGACTTTGTGAGAAAGCCGAAAAAGCATATCAAAGCGTTGAGGCTATCACTTTATACAAGATAGACCTCCAAGTACTCAAGGCCGATTTTGTATCTCGTTTGGCATATTTTGATCAATCATTGAGCTTGATTGATACTTGTATGGCCACTTTACAAACTCATCACCCCAAATCTGTGGGTGTAGCGTATTTGCGGGTGAAACTATACGCCATACAGTCTTTTATAGAGCTGGGAGGGAAATTAGCTTTTGACAAATCTCTGGAAACCTGCTACAAATCACTCAAACTATTAAAGCGTTTGCCAACGACTAAACACAACCTGTACTGGCAATCAAGGTTTATATACAGGCAAGGGCTCATTTACAAAAACCAGCAAAAGTTTTCTCTAGCATACCAGCATTACAGGGCAGCCTTACAGTTGAGCAAACAGATTTTTGGAGATACTCATCAAGAAGTGGCTTCTAGTCTTTTGCAAATAGGGAGACTATATGCTATGCATGCGGCTAAAAAATACTCGCTTGGTAGGAGAAGAGTAACGACAGGAAAACCAATAAAGTACCCTGAGTTGGACTCAGCGTTTGTTTACTACCGTCAAAGTTTGAAACTGTACAAAAAAAAGAATACTTGTTTTAAAGAACAAATAGGCAGGATTTATAGCAATTTAGCCTACTTATATACCCATGTCCGAAAATATGAGCAAGCTGAAGAGTACTTTCAACAGTCGTATGAAATTTTAAGCAAAGTATATGGCAAAACACATCCTGAAATGGTGCCTCTTTATAACTATTGGGGAGCATTGGTTTGTTTGTTAAAAAAATACAGCCAACAGCTAGATGTTTTGCATAAAGGTTTGCTGTCTAACGCAAAAAACTTCCAGAACAAAGATATTTTTGTAGCACCACTTGTCAAAGATTATTATCACCCTGGCTATTTTCATGCCTTTTGTACGAGCAAGGCAATGGCGTTTGCCAATCGGTCGAGAGACTTGAAAGACCTAAAAGCATCTCTGTATCATTTTGAAGTAGCCGACTCATTGATTAAACATTGTAGAAACAGGGTTTTTCGTAAACAAAGTCATTTTTTTACGGCTTCCCTGATTAACCATGCGAATATAGGAACACAAGGCAAAAGTGCAGTATACACCTGTAGCCAACTATATAGTCAAACCAAAAAAGCAAAATACCTTGAGAAAGCCTTCTATTTTATTGAACGAGGCAACTCTAGTTTTTTAATGCACGCTTTGGCTGAAGCTGAAGCCAAAAAAAGAAGTGATATTCCTCGCGAGTTGCTTGACAAAGAACGCTTGCTCAGAAAACAGATAGTATATTATGAGCATAAACAAGGGCAGAACAAGCAAGATTCTTTGGTTAAACTAAATATGGCTTATGAAACACTGATCACACAATTAGAAAAAGAATATCCTCGTTATGCCCAACTAAAGCTAGATGTGAAGCAAGTAACTATTCAGCAACTTCAGCAAAGTATGCCTGCACAAACTGCTACATTAATGTACACATTTGGTGTTCAAAGCAATAACTATGTGTTTGTAATTACTAAAAATACTGCCCAACTTGTGCTACTTCCTAAAGCGGCCACTATTCAGGCAGACATTAGTCATTACTATAATCAACTGTCAAGTGAGAAGCGTTTACGTACCTTTGCTCCTGCAAGTTATCGAGGGTATAAGGCGCTATTCAAACCTGCAGAAAAATACTTAAAAGGAATCCGAAAATTAGTAGTGATAGCCCCTTCCCTCGAAAACATTCCTTTTGAGGCAATGATTACTCAATTGCCCAAGAGCCTACAACAAGATGATTTTTCTAAACTCAACTACCTGGGCAAGCGTTACCAGATCAGTTACCACTACTCAGCAACGCTCTGGCACAAAACAATCAACCAGGTTGTTAAACAAACAGTGGCCCCTGAGCTACACTTTTTGGCTTTTGCCCCGTTTAGTGTTGGCAAGGAAGCAGTTTTTAATACCATCCGTGGTGCTAATGACTATTTGCCCGAAAGTGGATTAGAAGTCAAGTCTATTTACAATGTTTTTAAGTCTAAGAATTTATCTGCTGAGATAAACTTAGCAAAAGCGGCAACTAAAGATTATTTTATCCAAAAGGTAAAAACTGCTCATATTGTACACATAGCCAGCCATAGCGAAGCAAACACCCAGGATGTGGGGCTGGCAAAAATTCACTTTGCCGAACTTAATCACCACAACCCAAACTTTTCGGGGTGTTTGTTGGCAAGTGAAGTATACAACCTGGAACTGAACGCCGATTTGTTGGTGTTGAGTAGCTGCGAATCGGGGGTAGGTAAATTGATAGAAGGTGAAGGGGTTTTTTCGTTGGCGCGTAGTTTTTTATATGCCGGAGCCCGCAATATTGTATTTTCTCTCTGGGAGATAGATGATTACTATACCAGAGAACTCATGGTGATTTTTTATCAACAGTTTTTGACCCACTCCTTGAGTTATTCACGGGCATTACAAATTGCTCAACAAAAAATGGTGGCTAAAGGGGTACACCCCAAGCATTGGTCGGGTATTGTCATGATTGGAAAGTAGTCTACACCAATGTTTGTATGCGTTGTTTTATTTGGGGCAATAGGTCACCGCTTGTACCCCTAAGTACTAACTTATTAGGTTCACCAGTTGCCATATCTGTAAAGGCACTGTCAGCAATATTTATATCTACCAAACTACTACCACGATAAGTAGCAGTAGAGGCAATATGATGGGGCAGATTAGTAGCGCCCGATGTACCCACAACAAACAGTACCCCAGTGTTGAGTGCTGCTTCTATGGCGCTTTCTTGCTTGTAAAGTCGTTCGTTATAATACTCATCAAACATCAATACATTGGGGCGCATCAAACTATCACAATCCGGACATTTGAGTTTTTCCCACTGTTGAGTGATCATTTTGGCATTATAAGGAGCAGTACCTATGTCTAATGGAAAAGGGTAAACATCCATGCTGCATTCTTCACTACACCTTACGGTTTCCATGTTGCCGTGAATCTCAAGTACTTTTGCCTGAGTGTTGCCAGCCTTTATATGCAATCGGTCTATGTTTTGGGTAATGAGCCGAAAATTGTTGGGCAACAACTCTTCGATAGATGCCAAAGCCAAATGTCCGGCATTGGGTTGCAAATCTCTAAAGCTCACCTTACGGTATAAGACAAACTTCCAGACTTCTGTGGGGTTTTCTTTGAAAAAACGCAAGGTGGCAAACTCTTCTGGCTTATAATTACGCGAACCTTCTACCCAAATGCCATTGGTGCCGCGGTAGGTAGGCACACCACTTTCGGCAGAAATACCTGCTCCAGTCAAAAAAGTGATGAGTTTGTCTTGCGCTAATGCTTGAGCACACAAAAGTTTGATCTTTTCTAAAGTTTTTTCCATAAGTAAGGCAATGTTTCAACAATTATATAATTTTGAATGTACTACGTCTTTTATCTTTGTTAGGTTTTTAGAATTAAGGTGCAGTATGAGTAATTAGTTTGATGGTTAAATATTGATTTTTGTGCTTTATTTAGAATAATATTTCGCAAAAAACGCATTTAAAACTTACACCCAAATATGCTAATCAGAATTGTAAGAATGACCTTTCAAGAAGACAAGGTGCAAACCTTTGTTGATAACTTCGAGCAGATTAAACATAAGATAAGAGGCTTTGATGGATGCGAACATTTAGAGCTTTGGCGCGATGCCAACGACCCCAATATTTTTGTAACCTACAGCCATTGGCAGTCTGAAGATCACCTCAATACCTACCGACATTCTGCATTATTTAAAGAAGTATGGGCGTATACCAAACCCCTGTTTGCAGCAAAAACAGCCGCTTTTTCGGTACTTAGGGTAGAAAAAGTATGACTTTTCACAATTTTTTAAAAAAAGTTTAATGATTTCTTGTTTGTAGGATTTCTTTTTTACTACCTTTGCAACGCAATAAAAAACAAGCCCAGGTGGCGGAATTGGTAGACGCGTTGGTCTCAAACACCAATGGTAGCAATACCGTGCCGGTTCGACTCCGGCCCTGGGTATTTTTTTTCTTGTAAAGTTTGGTATACTTTTCAAAAATACTACGTTTTCTTACATGTTGGTTGTACTCTTTAAGCTCTTTTGTAGCAAAAGAAAAAGTGTGTGTTGTCATCTATACTATAACACCAATTAAAAATAACCATACCTTAATTATTACTCACCTGTCAGAAGCTCTTCGCTTCATTCAAATCTAGGGAATTATATTATAAAACTTTATAAAATCTACTACTCAAAGTAGAAAAGTATTCCTGTGTAACTATACCTGCTCAAAATATTACCGTTTGTTAAGACCACTTTAGCAAAGTGGTCTGCATTAATAGCCCAAATATATACCAAAGACATTCAAACAAAAATGACAAACCGGATTAATAAACAACGGTAATGTAGTGGTCCTTTCCTACATTTAAATAAAAAAGAAAGGGAGTTGCAAATTAGTATGCAATTTTATGTTATACATACTTATTCTTAAAGTTTTATTAAACGCTAATACCCAGTTTTCGTACGATTATGATCGTTTAATGTACATAATCGCAGAAAAGGAGAGCCGTTTTCAGTGCCAGGTAGTAGACCCTTACGGTATTACTTATGGCAAATACCAGGTGACAGATCACTTGATTGCAAAACACGGCTACAAAAGACCGATGACTTGCGAGCAGCAAGACGAACTTATGCGTAAGTTAATTCAAATGTATGAGACCATGGGTCACCGTTACGAATTTACTTATCGCAGAGGTATTTGGCTTCATAAGACTAACTTGATTATAGCGATGCATTTTGCGCCTTATGGCACTATCAAGTATATAGAAGGGGGAGAAGACTTCTCCAATGGTCTGATTTCAGTAAGTACTTTACTGAAACGATATGAAGATGTGAACCTATACAAGGTTAAAAATCAACAACCAATGAGTAGTAGGTAAAAAACCAATTTGTAAGTGTCAAACGACCAATACAGAAGCTAAAACGTAAGTTTTAATTAATATCAGAACGCGGTACCTCGGTATCGCGTTTTTTTGTTTTGACCTATGTCATATCAGCACTTGGAGTTGTTCAACAATAATACCAAAAGTGCTTCATTGCTGGTGCCTTCTTTTACTTTAGTGTCAGCTTGTCACCCCTGCCTTGTCAAAATTACCTTATACAACTAATGGAGCATAATTTGTTAATATTGGGCTAATTATGTAAATTCATTTGGTACTCAATCAAGTATCAGGCAAACTACATAAAGGGTGCTAAACCCCCTATAAATTTGGTAACTTGATAAAAAACTAACAACTCTAATCTGTGAACGCTTTGAATTTCAGTAATTACACAATAAAAGCCCAGGAGGTGATTCAAAAATCTACCCAAATAACTACTGGGTATGGCCACCAGGTAATGGAGAATGGTCATTTGATAAAGGCTATTTTGGAAGACGATGAAGACTTGTCTAATTTTATTTTACGTAAGCTGAATGTAAACCCCAAATACTTTAAGACCAAGCTTGACGAAATAGTGACCGCCTACCCCAAAGTAGAAGGTTCATTGTATTTGTCGAATGATATGGTATATTCCTTTCAGAAAGCAGAAGAATATGCCAAACAGATGGACGATGAGTACATTGCTATAGAACATATTTGGTTGGGTATACTTGCTGGGCGCGACCAGATAGCTTTGTTGCTCAAAGATATGGGCTTTGCCAAAGAGCACCTCATCAAAGCAATTCAAGAGTTGCGCGGCAATGAAAATGTAACTAACCCCAATGCTGAAGCCAACTACCAATCACTAGAGCGTTATTCAAACAATTTAAATGAATTGGCGAAAGCCGGAAAACTAGACCCAGTAATAGGGCGTGATGATGAAATACGTCGTTTGCTGCAAATCCTCTCACGCCGTACCAAAAACAACCCTATTTTGTTGGGAGAACCAGGGGTAGGCAAAACTGCGATTGCTGAAGGGCTTGCCCAGCGCATAGTGATTGGCGATGTACCCGAAAACCTGAAATCTAAAACTATAGTATCGCTCGATATGGGCTTGTTAGTAGCAGGTGCCAAATATAAAGGAGAATTTGAAGAACGCTTAAAGGCTGTAATCAAAGAAGTGGTGGACTCAGATGGAGAGGTAGTGTTATTTATAGATGAAATACACACCTTAATAGGAGCAGGCAGCAATGGTGATGGGGCAATGGATGCGGCTAACTTATTGAAACCTGCCCTGGCACGAGGAGAGTTACATGCCATAGGTGCTACTACGCTCAAAGAGTATCAACAATACATAGAAAAAGACAAAGCACTGGAGCGTCGTTTTCAGGCAGTAATGGTAGGAGAGCCTGATGTACAGGATGCTATTTCTATTTTGAGAGGGCTCAAAGAGCGTTATGAACTACACCATGGAGTACACATCAAAGACGACGCAATTATTACTGCAGTAGAACTGTCACATCGTTACATATCTGATCGCTTTTTGCCTGATAAAGCCATTGATTTGATGGATGAGGCTTCTGCCAAATTGCGGATCGAGATAGACTCGATGCCAGAAGAACTGGACGAAGTAAACCGCAAAGTGATGCAGCTGGAGATTGAACGCGAAGCTATTCGACGGGAGGGCGACCAAGACAAGGCGGAGCAATTGTCAAAAGACATAACAAATCTACAGGCTAAACGTGACGAACTAAGAACCAAGTGGCGTAGCGAAAAAAGCCTGATAGAGAGTATTCACAAAGAGAAAGAAAATATTGAACGCTATAAGCTGGAAGCCGAACAAGCCGAACGTCAGCACGATTATGGCAAAGTGGCAGAGCTACGTTATGGCAAAATCCGCGAAAGCGAAGAAAGGCTGGTAGAGCTACAAAAAGAAATGCAAAATGCCCCCGAAAACTCGATGGTAAAGGAAGAGGTAACCAGCGAAGACATTGCCGAAGTAGTGGCAAAATGGACGGGAATTCCAGTGGCAAAGATGATGCAAAGCGAGCGGGAAAAGTTGTTGGAACTGGAAAGTGAACTTACCAAAAGAGTGGCAGGTCAGGGACAGGCCATCAAGGTGATTTCGGATGCAGTGCGCCGAAGCCGTGCCGGGTTGCAAGATCCCAAACGCCCCATAGGTTCTTTTATATTTATAGGAAGCTCAGGTGTAGGAAAAACCGAACTTGCCAAAGCCTTGGCGGAATTTCTTTTTAACGACGAAAATGCGATGGTACGCATCGATATGTCGGAGTACCAGGAGCAACACGCAGTGAGCCGTTTGATTGGGGCGCCTCCGGGCTATGTGGGCTACGATGAAGGTGGACAGCTGACCGAAGCAGTACGACGCAAACCTTATTCGGTAATTTTGCTCGATGAATTTGAAAAAGCACACCCTGATGTATTCAATATTTTGCTACAGGTACTCGACGAAGGACGTTTGACCGATAGCAAGGGGCGATTGGCAAACTTTCGCAATGCCATCATTATTATGACCTCAAATGTAGGTTCAGAGTTGATTCATAGAAACTTTGAAGAAATGACCCTTGAGACAGAGTTTGACATTATGGAAAACACCAAAGAAGATATTCTGGATATACTAAAGCAAGGAGTAAGACCTGAGTTTTTGAACCGAATAGATGAGGTGGTGTTGTTCCGTCAATTGTCACCTAAAGACATGCGTCATATTGTAAAAATACAATTTAAGCAAATTCAGCGACAGCTTGCCGAAAACGGGGTTCACCTGGAAACAAGCGACGATGTGCTCAATACATTTGCTGAGATGGGTTATCAGCGTGAGTTTGGAGCAAGACCACTCAAGCGAGTATTGCAAAAACGTTTGCTCAACGATTTGTCAAAAGAAATACTGGCTGGCAAACTCAACAAAGATGCTGTCATTGCCATTACCCTGGACGAGTATGACCGGGTGCAATTTATGAACTTGGATGATATAAAGATTGACAATGGGGGGATATAATGTAGTTAAGTAGCTTGATAAAAGCGTAAATCAGCCAGCGGTTTACGCTTTTTTTATTGGACTTGACATATCGGTAGATGGGCACAGTAGCATTGGGTAAAACTATGCAATGATTGAAGTGTTCAAAAGTTATCTCCACTGGAATTCAGGTGTCATACCAATCAGTGCAATCATTGCCCTTAAGCGAAAATTGATGTCTTTAGGTTTACCAAATGGAGGTTCAGCTGCACTGCCTCCACCCGCCAGATAATTGGCCAATAGACCACGGGTTTGAGGCTTTACTTGTCTGCCCAACACCCGTTCTATCCAATAGTCAGTGATTTGAAATGCGCTCTTGGCGATGGTAGGAGTTTGCCCCTTCAAGTCAAACTTGGCTGATTTATGCCAACGCCGTCCAAATATCAAAGTAGACACCACATTCCAACGGGTGAGCATCATGTGAGAGTTGATCCAATAACTTGCTACATCAGGGTGCCCGGTAGGGGTAGCCCATTGAAACATTTGATAGCCCATATTAGTAAGCAAGTAATGCATATTGCGGTGTGGGGTGAGCTGAGCATTGGTAGCCCGTAAAAACGAAACAACCAACTCAAACGGACGTTTGACCTTATCGCCCCAGTTTTGGGTAAACTCAGGAGCGTTTAAAATAGTGCGTAGCACATGCTTGATCTGATCAGGTGATTTTTGGTGTTTCATCCAAGTAGCTACAGCCTTGTCAATCAATGTTTGGGGAGGTTTATCTGCCACCAAACGGCGGCAAATCTTAGTGCAAACAAATTTTGCTGTGCCAGGATGGTAAGCCACCAGGTCAAGCACTTTTTTGCCATCTGCCATAGGTGGTTGGTTTGACGAAAACTCAGTACCCAATACCCGTTTCTGGTAGTTATCGTGCCAACCTTCATAATAAAAAAACTTACCCGTATTAGGCAAACGTTCACCTCCTTTAATTCTCGAACCATCGGCTATAGTCCAGCCCGTAAACGCCCTTGCCGCCTCGTACACATCTTCGTCTATATATCCACTGGGCTTACCCTTAGTAGCCCCTGGCACTTGCCGCCATTGATCGTACAAATGGTTGAGGTAGTGATCAGCCCCCAATGTGTGTAACTCAAACAATTCACGGGCATAGTTTTCGTTGGCAGGGCTTGCTTTGCTATATACATTGTCAAGGTAATACTGCATGGCGGTGCTTTTTGCCACATCTTCCAAAAAATCACGAAAATTACCAAAGCAGTTTTTCCTAATCACTTCTCGATCATATACAGGCAAGGTAAGCGCAATACGCCAATCGGTTTGTACACTTACATTAAAATGATTGTGCCAAAACTCTGTCATTACCTCTCGCAGCTGCCATTTACTATAAGTAGCACGTAGCCAGGTAGCTGCCATTACTTCTTGTGCAGGGCGGTTACGTTCTTTGTTAGGTGTTTTCTTACGGTCGCTTAATTTCCATAACTCTTCTATAGAAGCATTGAGTAGTTTCAGAGGACGGTTTTCATCCATTGCCCCATGCTTTCCAGCTTTAGCCTTATATTTTATTTTTAAGGTGGCTTTTGCCAATTGCTCCTTCAATAAAGCATCCTGACCATTGGTAGGGTTGAGTTGCTCTTCTATATAGCGTGCCAATCCTTTTTTCTTAAGAGTAGCTATGTCTCCCTGTCGTGCACCATACCCCATACGGTTCAAGGCAATTACTTCGGGTGAAGGTGGGACAGGAGTTGCCTGGGGTGGATTCAGCAGGTCATTTATTGTACTTGAAGGAAACAAGCTTTGCAAAAAGTCACGACGTTGTTTAGCCATAGTATTATGAGGGTAATCGAGTGAGAGATTATGGGTAATTTAATAACTTAGCTGATAAATATAAAAAGAAATGGCATAAACCCCTCTGGCTAAATGAAGAACCTGTTGGCAAAAAATATAACCTTTAGTACTACTGTAGTGTTTGGTTAAGTAGATTTATTGAGAATCTTAACTAAAATCGTTAATTTTGTTGTCAATCAAAACAGCGCATATACTATGGGGGCACTACTCAAATTTTTATTGATACTCTTTCTTATTGGTTATTTAATTAACAAATTTAGCTCATTCTTAATTCGTCGAGCACTCAAAACCTTTGGTATTACCCCACCACAAAAAGAGAAACGCACCCGGAGACGTAAAAAAGGCATTCAGGTAGAATATGTACCCGAAGAGGAGCAAGAAGATCGTCGCCGAAGCAAAAACTTTAGGGGAGGCGACTATGTAGATTTTGAAGAAGTGAAATAAAAATGGCTGGTCATTTGCTCAAACGATCAGCCACTTATAAATTTAGTTTTTCTCTTGGTGCATTTTGCTAAGCGATTTACGCAACAACAAGTTCACCTCGCGGTCGTTGGGGTATACAGTTAACACCTTAGAAAAATCAGCCACTGCTTCAGCATACTTGCCCAACCCGTCGTAAGCCAGCCCTCGGCTATAGTAAGCCATCACATTATTGCTGTCTTCTTTCAATACCCGGTTACAATCTGCCAACGCTTCTTTATACTGTTTCTTTTCTGATAAATACAAAGCCCGGTCGGTGTAGTAGTCTAATTTTTTTGGTGCAAGCTTAATAGCCTCATTAATATCTTGCAGGGCACCCTCTAGATTCCTTACCTCATAAGCTATAATTGCCCGGTCGTAATAGTATTCAGCCACTTTTTTGTTAAGCGTAATGGCTTGTGTAATACTTGTTTGTGCTTCTTTATACATTCCCAGCTCTTTGTAAGTAAGTCCTCGACTATAATAAGTTTTTTCAGCATTACGATTTTTGGGTAGCTTCAAGGCCTTGTTAAAATCCTGTACAGCCTCATTATAGGCATTGCGCATAGCGTGAGCTATACCACGTAAGGTATAAGAGTAAGAGTTGTTAGGTGCTAACTCGATGGCTTTTTTGAGCTCTACTAAAGCATTTTTAGAATCGCCTAAGCTAATGAATGTTTCAGCTCTTGCCTGATAGCCTTGTGTACTAATGCTGTCAAGCAATGGTTTTTCTTTTTTATCATCCAGTTTTAACATGATTTGCGCATTGCCCAGTAAATTCATTCTATTAATCAAATCTTTATCTGTTAACAGTTCGGGCATTAGAAAAATACCCTCCAGAAAGTCTTTTCGAGCTTGTTTAGGTCTACGCATACGGTAATACACCACCGCACGGTCATAATACATAGTGGCACTTGCCTCATTGTCTTTGCCTACCAGTTTGATCGCCTTGTTCAAATAACTCAAGGCAGCTCTGGTATCCTTCAGTTTATATTTGGTTTTGCCTATATAATGATAAATACTACTGTTTTCGTGTTTTTGAGGAGTTTGCAGGTAAAACAAGGCTCGGCTGTATTTACGCAATTGATAATATGCTAACCCCCAGTTATAAAAATCTTCCTCTTCGAAGGTCGTTTTCTCCTTTTGTAGTTTTTCATAAATATCAATGGCTTTTTTAGGCTTTTTCATGCCTAGGTGTACCAGTGCTTTCAGGCGTTTGGCATCAGCGTCTTTAGGAGCCAACCCCAAGCAAGAGGCAATGTCTTTGAGCGCAAGGTCATATTGTTGAGTGTAGTAATAGGTGGAAGCCCGATAATAATAAGCGTATACATTTTTAGCGTCTAACTTGAGCGTTTTATTAAAGTAAGTGGTGGCATCCTTGTACAAGTCCATGACAAAATACAAGCTGCCCAGGGCATTGATCACTTCTATATAAGTGCTGTCTAGCTGGTAGCCTTTGCGGTAATCAGTTTCGGCACTTTCGTAATTCTCTAAATAAAACTTGGCTTGCCCCCGGTACAAATACAAAGAGGCTACATTGGGGTACAAAAGAATCAATAAGTCGTAATCGCGGATCGCCTTGAGGTATTTACCTTCTCTCATAAAGTAATAGCTACGGGCATAAAGCGCATCATAAAAGCGAGGGTTGATTCCAATGGATTTATTAAGGTACTCGAAACCTTCCTGAGTTTTTCCTGCATCCATCAGTTGAACCGCCTTCTTGTAGGCTATTTCGTAATCTTGTTCTTGTTCCTGGCTAAGGGCTGGGTGGTTGAAGCATACAATACTACTCAACAAACATAGTATGAACGCAATATTTGATTTTATCATAACAGCTTATATCTGTTTTTGCAACAAAGTCTTTACTCCGTGAAAAAGAAGCAAGCTCAATTATTATGTGTGTGTACAAGTTTATGGTGGATAATTCACAACAAAACTGATCATTAGTTTTGTTTGAGTGTTTACATTAAGAATATGTTTAAAGTTTCTGTTCTGAGTAGAAACTGAGGGGTTCGAGGGTGGAACCAGACACGAAAAATGGAGTTTAGCACTGCTAAATGAGCATTTTCGTTATGAAGTTCAACGTTTAAAGCCCCATTTTATGTCCAAAGAGTGAGTTTGAAACACATTCTAAAAAAACTTATCCAACCAAAAATAAGAAAAAAAGCGTGCGTCTCAATAGACTTCTTGCGAAAATATTAATATTGGTTAAAAAGTTATCTTTGTAGCATGAAAGCTTCAAAATATGCTGTTT